>NZ_LMRC01000032.1:0-262083 GCF_001425565.1 Methylobacterium sp. Leaf466
CCCGCTTCGCCGGGCTGATCAGGGGCGCCCCGCCATACCCATCCGGGGGGTCAAAGTTCGACGCCGATCCAGGGTCAATGTTCAACGCTGTTTGACACCCGAGAACAGGCACGCATCGAGCGTCGAGCGAGACGGGGCGGTGAGGATCGCTTCTGGAGCCGGGTCGCTGTCGAGATTGCTCGACGCGAGGGGCGGGCAGGAGAGATCGGCTTGAAGTGAGCGGATCGGTTTCAGGAGCCGCCCTAAGAGGGCTGGGGTGCATTACTCCGCGCTGCACCCCCACTGCACCCCCAAATGAAATGCTGGGGTGCAGATCGGTCTGAAGTGGAGGCTAAGTCATTGATTTAATGGTGCTGCTGGACAGGATTGAACTGTCGACCTCCTCATTACCAATGAGGTGCTCTACCACTGAGCTACAGCAGCGTCCGAACCGGGTGGCGCGAGGCGTCCTTCCCGAACGGGTTGGGCATTAGCGGATCACACCGGGCTTGGCAATCGCCGCGACGCCCCGGTCTCGCCGATTGTCCCGCCGGCCCGTGCGGGCGGCCGCGATGCCGGGCGGTTTATCCCTTCTTGCGCGTCTCGCCCTTGAAGGCCGAGCGGATGATCGCGGCCAGACCCGCCTCCGCCACCGCCTCGGCGGCCTCGGCGGGGGTGAACCAGCGATCCTCGCGCTGGTCCTGCTCGGGCCACGATTTCAGCTGCTTGCGCACCTCGAGGGGGAAGACCTTGACCTGGCACAGCACCGCGTCGCGGTTCTTGAGGCGCTTCTCGTAGAGGTAGAACCCGAGCGGGCGCTTCCCGACCTGGCCGATCAGCCCGGCCTCCTCGTAGGCCTCGCGGGCGGCGGCGTCGTAGGGCTTGCGGCCCTTCATCGGCCAGCCCTTCGGGATCACCCAGCGCCGGCTTTCCCGCGAGGTGATGAGCAGCACGCACAGCCCCCGTTCGGGCAGGCGCTGGAACGGCAGCGCGCCGACCTGGTTCCGGGTCTCGCGCTCCACATCGGCGTAGGTCGTCATGATGGGGCAACGCCGGGATCGCGGCCCCGTTCACCGCGCGACACGAACGGCGTGGCCGGTGCGCGCCGGATCGGTCCGGTCCCGCACGCTCGGTCGGGTGCGACGGACGCCCGGACGGGGCGTCCGCGATCAGTGGCAGGCACGATGCGGGTGTCTCATGATGATGGAGGACGGAGGCGGCGGACGGCCATCGAGGAATAGACGACAACCGACCGGCTTGACCAGCGTCGCTTAGCCGGCAACGCATGATCCGCGGCCGAGGTTCCGGCCGATGCGGCGCCCGGCGCCGTCGTCGCACCGGGGCCGACCGGGCGCGGGGCCGTCAGTCCGCCGCGCTGAGGTTCTCGATGAGGGCGTTGAGATCGGCCCGCAGCGCCTGCACCTCGGGCTCGGAGAGGTTGAGCTGGCACATCACGGCCTTGCGCACCGCTCCCGCCTCCGCCCGCAGGCCGCGCCCGCGGGCGGTGAGGGTGATCTCGACCTCGCGCTCGTCGGTCAGGCGCCGGCTGCGGGTGACGAAGCCCGCGGTCTCCAGGCGCTTGAGCACCGGCGTCAGCGTCCCGGAATCGAGGCGCAGCCGGCGTCCGATCTCGGAAACGGTGACGCCGTCGGTCTCCCACAGCACGAGCAGGACGAGATACTGCGGATAGGTCAGGCCCATCCGCTCCAGCATCGGGCGATAGCTCTTGGTCATGCGGTGGGCGGCGGCATAGAGCGCGTAGCAGAGCTGGTTGTCCAACAGCAGGGGATCGACGAGGGTCGCCTTCTCCTCCCTCGGCGCATCTACCGTACAGGTCATGCCATCCGTCCTCGACACCGACGCCCCTTATGACCCCGACCGGCCGTGGTGGCGACATCCTCACCGGCCCGGAGGGGAAAAACCTGCACGATGCGTTCGGTTGGGCCCGGCACATTGCGAAATCGTCCCGACTGGGCAGAGACATAGTGCCGAACACTTGTCCCAGCGTATAGGGCCTTTGCGCCGCGACGGCCGCCGGCGTCCACGGCGTCGCGCCTACGGCAGGGTCAGGGGCACCGGCCCGAGGTCGGCGATGGCGCCCTCCGGCGTGAGGCCACGCTCGCTGGCGGCGATGGAGAAGCCGTCGCCGTCCCGGGCGATAGCGTAGAGGCGATAGCTCGCCCGGTGGTGGCGGGCGTTGACGCCGGCTGAGGCGGAGGGCGCCCCCACCACCGGCACCCGCCGTCCGCCCGGCCCGGCGACGACGGCGAGGCTGCCGACGTGGTTGTGCCCGTGCAGGATCATCTCGGCGCCCGCCCGCCCGATCATCGCCGTGAAGGCGGCCGCATCGGTGAGCTCGCGCCCGGGCCTGGCGCCGCCGGGATGGGGCGGATGGTGGATCATCACCACCCGGCACGGCGGCTCGGCCTCGGCGGCGAGCGCCGTCAGCACCGCCTCGGCCGCGGCGATCTGCGCCGCCCCGAGCCGGCCGCTGGCGACGAAGGGTTTCGTGGGGATCGCCGAGGACAGCCCGACGAGGGCGACCGGCCCGCGCCGGCGCAGGTAGGGGAACCCGGCGCGGGCCTCGCCGTCGCCGGTGGCCCAGTCGCCGCAGGCCCCGAGCAGCCCCTCGAGGGAGCCGCGCACGTAGGCGTCGTGGTTGCCCGGCACGAAGCTCACCGCCCCGGGCGGGCCCAGGGCCTCGAGGAAGACGCGCGAGGTCGCCCATTCGCTGGGAAGGCCGATGTTGCACAGGTCGCCGGTGCAGGCGATGTGGTCCTGCCCCTGGGCGTGCAGGTCGGCCACCAGGGCGGCGAGCACGTCCATGTCGTGGCCCTGGCCCCGCCCGCGACGCCAGTTGACGTAGCCGGTGGCGCGCTTGCTCAGGAGCTGGCGCAGGCGGGGTCGCGGCAAAGGCCCCACGTGCGGGTCGGTGAGATGGGCGAGACGGAACATCGCGACCTAGGGCATGATGCGGAAACGCGGGGTCGGGTCTTTCCGACATCGTCATGCCGGACCGGCATGACGGCACGTCGAGGCCCCGCCTTCGCGGCAACCCGCCGTCGCGTCAAGCGCGGCCGGTCACCCGCTTCCCGTCACTTGCCGGCTCACTCGCCGGCCCTCGGTTGCCGGCCGTCACTTGCCGATCGTGAAGGGCTGCTCGACGCGGACCGTGCGGTCGCCGCCGTCCTCGCGCAGGGTGTAGGCGAGCACGTAGGCGCCGGCGGGCGCGCCGTCGAGGCTCATGGTGCTGTTGAGGAAGAACTCCTGGTTCTTGAAATGGCTGGTGAAATCCTGCTTCAGGATGGCCTTCTGGCCGCCCAGGATCTCCCCCGACGCCGAGACGATCTCGACGTCGACGGTGACGCCGAACCGGTAGGTGTCCGCACCCACGGGAGTGAAGGCGTAGCCGATCGGCTCGAGGTAGGTCAGGAGCTTCTCCCCCGGCGCGAACACGCTCGAGGGCCGCGCCTCGTAGTCGCCGAAGCTGTTGGCCTTGCGGGTGACGAACATCGCCCGGCGGGCGCCGAACGGCAGCCTCGCCCAGATCGCCGCGGTCGCCGCCTGCTGCGCGTCGAACTCGGCGTAGGTGGCCGCTCCGGTGGCCGGTGCGGCCGGGCTCGCGGCGACCGCCGGGGCGGGACGCGCGGCGACCACGGAGCGCAGCCGCTTGCGCACGGCCTGGACGTCCTCGTCCTCCGGCTCCAGGCGGAACGCCGTCTCGACGTCGGCGAGCGCCTTGTCGGCGGCGCCGGTCTTCTCGTAGGCGAGGGCGCGGCTGTAGTAGGTCAGCCCGCGCTTGGGATCGAGGCGGATCGCCTCGTCGAAGTCCTTGATCGCCCGCTCGGAATCGCCCTTGTTGCCGTAGGCGATCCCGCGATTGACGAAGCTGTCGCCCACGGTCGGATCGAGCTTGATGGACCGATCGTAGTCCTCGATCGCGGCATCGTAGCGTTCCATGTCGTCGTAGGTCGACCCGCGGCTACGGAAGAAGTCCGCGTCGCTGGGATCGACCGCGATGGCCTCGTTGAAATCGGCGAGGGCGCGGTCGTAGTCTTCCTTTTTCCTGTAGGCGAGGCCGCGATTGTAGAAGGCATGCGCGACGCTCGTCGTCGTCTCGCGCTTGCGCTGGCCGAGGACGAGGTTGCAGCCGGCGATGGTCTGTTCGGGCGTGCCGTCGTCGCTGAAGCAGGCGTCGCGGGGCTTGCCCGCCGCCAGGGCCGAGCCCGCCGTCGAGGCCGAGCCCGCCGTCAACCCGAGCGCCAGCGCGAGGCCGACCCGTCCAGACCAAACACGCATGCCGGCGTTCTCTCACGGTTCGCCCACGCCGGCCCGACGGCCGGCTGGAACACGGTTGCACCGGCGTCCGAAGCGGGTTCGCGTCGGCGGGCCAACGCTTCACCCTGCCCAGGTCCTTGGTGTGTCACACCATTTCCGGCTGATCACGTCGTGATGCGGACATGGGCTTCGCTCAGGCGCCGCGCGGGCTCGGCGATACGGTTCCCGCTCGATTACGAGCGGAAACCGTATCACCGGGTTTTGACGCAAAACCGGTGGCCGCTTTCGCGAAACCTCCTTAGGACCACCGATCCGTTTACGGAAGCGGTTTTGCGGACCCGGTCGGGAAGACCGTGCGTGCCGGGACGCGGTTGCGCCCCGGGAGGGATCGGAGCTAGACAGCCCGGCCTTTCCGCGTCTGCCGCCGTGCCAGCGGAGCGCATCCGCCGGCACCGGGAGACGCTCCGCGCGCGGCGCATCCCGGGGGAGCGAGACATGACACCGACCGCTTGGTCCCGACCCGCCCGTTTCGATTCCGCCCGTTCCGCGGCATGAGCCTGGTCAAGCGCATCGGCCGCGCGCCGGCGGTGCAGACCGTCCTCGGAGTCCTGGCCGAGCGCTACCTGCGCCTCGTGCGCCGCACCAACCGCTTCGTGGTCGAGCCCGCCGGCCCCGACCCCTGGCTCGACGGGCTCTCGCCCTTCATCGCGGGCATGTGGCACGGCCAGCACACGATGATCTCGTTCATGCGCCGGCCGCACGACCGCATCGCCACCATCATCTCCCGCTCGGCGGACGGGAACGTCAACACCATCGCCCTGACCCGAATGGGGGTGCGGGTGATCCGCGCCTCGGGTGCCCGCGGCCGCGCCGTGCGCGACGTGCGCGCCAAGGGCGGGGCCGAGGGCCTGCGCGCCATGCTGCGCGCCCTCAAGGACGGCGAGAGCGTCGCCTTCAGCGCCGACGTGCCGAAGGTGTCGCGGCGCTGCGACGCCGGCATCCTGACGCTGGCCCGCTTCTCGGGCCGCCCGATCGTACCGGTGGCGGTGGTGACGAGCCGCCACCTGCGCCTGCGCAGCTGGGACCGGGCCTGCTTCGGCCTGCCGTTCGGGCGCGGCGCCATGGTGTTCGGCCGCGCCTTCGAGGTGCCGCGCGAGATCGAACCGGAGGCGTTCGAGGCGATCCGCCTGGCGGTGGAGGCCGAGATGAACCGCGTCCACGACCGCGCCTACGCCCTGGTCGGGCGCCACGACCGCGTCGGGAATCCGCCATGACGGCACCGGCTCTCCAGAAGGCGCAGGTCCTGATGAAGGCGCCCCCCCTGCCGTTGAGCATCACGGCCTACCGCACCGGCCTCACCCTGGCCGAGCCCGCCCTGTCGGGCCTGCTGGCGTTCCGGGCCCGGCGCGGCAAGGAGGACACCGCCCGCCTGCCCGAGCGCCGGGGCGTGCCCGGGCGGGTCCGGCCACGGGGGCGCCTGTGCTGGATGCACGGGGCCAGCATCGGCGAGGCGCTGTCCCTCGTCGGCCTCGTCGACGGCATGATCGCACGCGGCTTCTCGGTGCTGGTGACCACGGGCACCCGCAGCGCCGCCGAACTGATCGGCGCCCGGCTGCCGCCGGCCGCCTTCCACCAATACGTGCCGTTGGACGCGCCGCGCTGGATCGGCCGCTTCCTCGACCACTGGCGGCCCGACCTCGCCCTGGTGGCCGAATCCGAGATCTGGCCCAGCACCATCGTGGCGCTGCACGCCCGCGGGGTGCCGCTGCTCCTCGTCAACGGCCGGATGTCGGAGCGGTCGTTCAAGGGGTGGGGGCGCACGCCGCGCACCGCCGAGGCGCTGTTGTCGCGCATCGCCGTCTGCCTCGCCCAGACGCAGGAGGACGCGGAGCGGTTCGCGCGGCTCGGGGCGCCGCGGGTGAGCGTCACCGGCAACCTCAAGTACGATTCCGCCGTTCCCGCCGTGGACGAGGCGCATCTGGCGCACCTGCGCAGCGTCGTCGGCGGCCGGCCGGTCTGGGCTGCGGCCAGCACCCATCCGGGCGAGGACGCCATGGTCGCCCGCGCCCACCTCGCGCTCAAGGACCGGCTGCCGGACCTGCTCACCGTCCTGGTGCCGCGCCACCCCCATCGCGGTGCCGAGATCGCGAGCGAGGTCGCCGGCCTCGGCCTGCGCACCGCCCGCCGGGCGCAGGGCGGCTGGCCGCACGGGGCGATCGACCTCTACGTCGCCGATACGCTGGGCGAACTCGGGCTGTTCTATCGCCTGTGCCCGCTGGTGTTCCTCGGCGGTTCGCTGGTGCCCCACGGCGGCCAGAACCCGATCGAGCCGACCCGCCTCGAGGCGGCCGTGCTGCACGGGCCGCACGTCGAGAACTTCACCCAGGTCTACCGCGCCCTCGACGCGGCCGGGGGCGCCCTGGCGGTGGCCGACGAGCGCGATCTCGCCGCGGCCGTCGGCGACCTCCTGCCGGATCCGCGCCGGCTGCGGGCGATGGCCGCGGCGGGAGGGGCCGCCCTGCTGCCGTTCGAGGGTGCCCTCGACCGGACCCTGGCGGTGATCGAGCCGTTCATCGCGCAGATGACCCTCTCGGCCATGGCCCGGCCGTGAGGGTGAACGGGTCCTGATGCGGCCCCCGGCCTTCTGGGACGCCTCCCCCCGCCATCCGGCCGCCCGGCTCCTGGCCCCCCTGGGCCGGCTCTACGGCCGCTTCACCGCGGCCCGCATGGACCGGCCCGGCGAGCCCGGCCCCTGCCCGGTGGTCTGCATCGGCAACCTCACCCTCGGGGGGGCCGGCAAGACGCCGACGGCGCTCGCCGTCGCCGCCCTCCTGCGCGATCGCGGCGCCCGGCCGGCCTTCCTCACCCGCGGCTACGGCGGCCGGCTCGCCGGCCCCGTGGCGGTGGACGCCGCCCGCCACGATGCCGCGGCGGTGGGCGACGAGGCCTTGCTGCTCGCCCGGGCCGCCACGACGGTGGTGTCCCGCGACCGGCCGGCCGGCGCGCGCCTCTGCCGCGACCGGGGCGCCACGGTGGTGGTGATGGACGATGGGCTGCAGAACCCGAGCCTGACCAAGACCCTGTCGCTGGCGGTGGTGGATGCGGGTGCGGGCATCGGCAACGGCCTGCCCTTCCCCGCCGGCCCCCTGCGGGTGCCCCTGGCCCGGCAATGGCCCCACGTTGACGCCGTGGTGCTGGTGGGGACGGGCGAACCCGGCGAGCGCGTCGCCGCCATGGCGAGCGCGCGCGGCCTGCCGGTGTTCCGCGCACGGCTGGTGCCGGACCGGTCCGGACCGCCGCTGGCCGGGCGCCGGCTCCTCGCCTTCGCCGGCATCGGCCGGCCGGACAAATTCTTCGCGACCCTGCGCGAGGCCGGCGCCGAGGTCGTCGGGACGCGCGGCTTTCCCGACCACCACCCCTACCGCGCCGGCGACCTCGCCGCCCTCGCCGCCGAGGCGCAGCGCCTCGGGGCCGGGCTGATCACCACGCAGAAGGACCTGGTTCGGGTGCCGCCGGCCTTCGCGGATCGGATCGAGGCGCTGCCGGTGACCCTGCGCTTCGCCGACGAGGCGGCGGTGGCGGGGCTGCTGCGGCGGCTCCCGAGCCTTTGATCGTCACTCCGGTCGGTGCGGGCGTCCCCTTCCAGCCTACGGAGCCGTGGACCGGGTGTCGGAGGACAGAACCGGTTTCGTCATGGAACCGGCCGGCCCGTCGGTGTTTCACGGGAAACATACTGTCGCCATCGGCGAGGGATTCTGCGGGCTCTCCGCCGCACCTCATGAGAATGAGGAGACTGCTCCCGGCCGCATCGCCGACGCGCGACCGCGTTCACCCCGCCTTCGCACTCCCGGCCAGCCGCTCCATCACCGCCTCCGGCGTGGCATAGGCCTCCTGGCGGTCGACGCTCCAGTAGCGCAGGTCGTCGAGGGGGATGGCGGTTCCGGTCACCGCGCAGCGCACGAAGGTGCCGGGCTTGATCACCCGCATGGTGCCGTCGCCGTATTCCACCACCGCCTCGCCGGATCCGCTCCGATCGTATCGCCCCAGCATCGCTCTTGCGTCCTTCGTCCGTCCTCGCCGTGATGACGTGTCTTAGGAGTGCGGCCGACGCTTGTCGACGCGGCCGGCCTCGACAGGCGCGAAGCCTTGGTGCCAATGATCGGCGATGCCCGCCTTTCCGCCCGACGCTTCCGCCTTGATGAGCGAGCCCGCCCCGCCCCTCGACGCGCTGTTCGCCGCCGCCCGCCTGGCGCGGGAGCGGGCGCATGCCCCCTATTCGACCTTCCGGGTCGGGGCCGCCCTCGTCGACGAAGCCGGCCGGGTCCATGCCGGCTGCAACGTCGAGAACGCGGCCTATCCGGTGGGCACCTGCGCCGAGGCCGGGGCCATCGCCGCGATGGTGGCGGGCGGCGGGCGGCGCATCCGCGCGATCCTGGTGCTCGGCGACGGCCCGGCCCTGGTGACGCCCTGCGGCGCCTGCCGTCAGCGCATCCGCGAGTTCGCCGAGCCGTCCGCTCCGATCCACGTGGCCGGGCCGGAGGGAATCCGGCGCAGCTTCACCCTCGACGACCTGTTGCCCGCCTCGTTCGGGCCGGACAACCTGGCGTGACGGCCCCCTCGCCCGATGTGGCCGTGGCGGCGGCCCGCGACCACCTGATGCGGCAGGGATTCGCCGGCCCCTACGCCTGCGCGATCGTCACCGGCACCGGGCTCGGCGCCCTGGTCGGCGGCCTCGGGGAGGCCCGTGCCCTGCCCTACGCGGAGATCCCGGGGTTTCCGGCCCCCGGCGTCAGCGGCCACGGCGGGAGCCTGCACAGCGGCCTTCTCGCGGGCCGGCCGGTGCTGGTGTTCGAGGGCCGGGCCCATGCCTACGAGCGCGGGCACGCCGCCGCGATGCGGGTGCCCGTCGGCCTCGCTCGCGCGCTCGGGGCGGGTGCCCTGCTCCTCACCAACGCCGCCGGCTCGCTGATGCCTCAGGCCGGCCCCGGCAGCCTCGTCGCCCTCACCGACCACATCAACCTGTCGGGGCTCAACCCCCTCGTGGGCGAGGCGAGCGACGCCCGCTTCGTCGGCATGGTCGGGGCCTACGACGCGGCCTTGCGCGGGCATCTCCACGCCGCCGCCGAAGCCTGCGCCGTCCCGCTGTTTGAGGGCGTCTACGCCTGGTTCTCCGGCCCGAGCTTCGAGACCCCGGCGGAGGTGCGCATGGCCGGGCGCCTCGGGGCAGACCTCGTCGGCATGTCGACGGTGCCCGAGGTCATCCTCGCCCGGTTCTACCGTCTGCCGGTGGCCGCGGTCTCGGTGGTCACCAACCTCGCCGCCGGGATCGAGGGGGGTGACCCCGACCATGCCGAGACCAAGGCGGCGGCCAGCGCCGCGGCCGCCGACCTTGCCCGCCTCGTCGAGGCCTTCGTCGCGAGACTGCCGTGACCCGTTTGCCCGAAGACGCCGCCTTCGCCCGGCGCGCCATGCCGCTCCTCGACCTCACCGACCTCTCGGAGGGCTGCACCGCCGCCGCCGTGGCGGCCCTCTGCGCCACGGCGCGCGACAGCAGGGTGGCGGCGGTCTGCGTCTGGCCGCGCTTCGTCACGGAGGCCCGCGGGCACCTGGGGACGAGCGGCGTGCGCGTCGCGACGGTGATCAACTTTCCGGGCGGCGGCGAGGACGTTGCGAGTGCCGTGGCCGACACCCGCGCGGCGCTGTCGGACGGCGCCCATGAGATCGACCTCGTCCTGCCCTACCGCGCCCATCTGGAGGGGCGCGCCGACCCGGTCCGGGCGATGGTCGCCGCGGTACGGGCGGCCTGCGGCGGGGCCCTGCTCAAGGTGATCCTGGAGACCGGGGAGCTGACGACGCCCGAGGCCATCGCCGGGGCGAGCCGCCTCGCCCTGGAAGAAGGTGCCGACATGCTCAAGACTTCCACCGGCAAGAGCCCGGTCTCGGCGACGCCGGAGGCCGCCCGCATCATGCTCGCGGCCATCCGCGCCCATGCCGGGCCGCGCCCGGCCGGCCTCAAGATCTCGGGCGGGGTGCGCACCATCGCCGACGCCGCCCCCTACCTCGCCCTGGCCGACGCCGCCATGGGGGCGGAATGGGCGAGCCCGGCGACCTTCCGCTTCGGCGCGAGCCAGCTGCACGGGGCGCTGGCCGCCGCCCTCGGAGAGACGCGATGAGACTCCCCCAGGAGATCATCCGGCACAAGCGCGACGGCCACGACCTCGCGCCCGCCGAGATCGCCGGCTTCATCGCCGGGCTCACCGACGGGCGCGTCACGGAAGGCCAGGCGGCGGCCTTCGCCATGGCGGTGTTCTTTCGCGGGCTGTCCCTGGACGAGCGGGTGGCGCTGACCCGGGCGATGACCGAGTCGGGCACGGTGCTGGCCTGGGACCTGCCCGGCCCCGCCCTCGACAAGCATTCGAGCGGTGGCGTCGGCGACACCGTCAGCCTCGTGCTGGCACCGATGGTGGCGGCCTGCGGCGGCTACGTGCCGATGATCTCGGGCCGCGGCCTCGGCCACACCGGCGGCACGCTGGACAAGCTCGCGAGCATCCCCGGCTACGACGTGGCGCCCGACCTCACCCGCTTCCGCCAGGTGGTGCGGGAGGCCGGCTGCGCCATCATCGGCCAGACCGCCGACCTCGCCCCGGCCGACCGGCGCCTCTACGCCATCCGCGACGTCACCGGCACGGTGGAATCGCTCGATCTCATCACCGCCTCGATCCTGTCGAAGAAGCTCGCCGCCGGGCTCGACGGCCTGGTGATGGACGTGAAGACCGGCTCGGGTGCCTTCATGACGAGTCTCGACGAGGCGCGCGCGCTCGCCACCAGCATCGTCACGGTGGCCAAGGGGGCGGGGCTGAACACCGTCGCCCTCGTCACCGACATGGACGCGCCGCTGGCCAGCGCCGCCGGCAACGCCGTGGAGGTGGCCTATGCGATCGACTACCTCACCGGCCGCCGCCGCGAACCGGCTTTCCACGCGGTGACCCTGGCGCTGGCGGCCGAGATGCTGGTGCTGGGCGGCCTCGCCGGGGATGTCGCGCAGGCGACCCGACGGCTGGAGGCGACCCTGGCCGACGGCCGCGCCGCCGAGGCTTTTTCGCGGATGGTTCGCGCGCTCGGCGGCCCCGCCGACCTCGTGGAGCGCCCCGACCGTCACCTGCCGCGGGCGCCCGTCGTCCGAACGGTCCTGCCAACGGAACAGGGCCACGTCGCCGGCGTGGCGACCCGGGCGCTCGGCCTCGCCGTCATCGCGCTGGGCGGTGGCCGGACCCGGCCGCAGGACGGCATCGACCCGGCCGTCGGCCTCACGAACCTCCCCCGCCCCGGCGACCCGGTCGGCCCCGACCGCCCGCTGGCCGTGGTCCATGCGGCGAGCGAGACGGCTGCGGACGCGGCCGAAGCGGCGGTGCGGGCGGCCTATCGGATCGGGGCGCAGGGGCGTGAACCGAGGCCGGCCGTGATCGAACGGATCGGGTGATCGGTCGGATCGCGCGGACCGGGATCGCCCCCCCATCACGATGCGCCTGTCGCCCTGCGTCCGGCGACCCGGGCATGCACCCCCATCCCCACCGCCATCGCGCCCACGAACACCAGCACCGGCACGGCGCCCGTGGACAGCGCGGCCACCGCCGGGCCGGGGCAGAGGCCGGCCAGCCCCCAGCCGATGCCGAACAGGGCCGAGCCGATCACCAGGGGCGGGTCGATCCGGCGGCCGGCGGGGATCTCGAAGCGGGCGTCGAAGGCCGGCCGGGCGAGGCGGCGCTGGATCAGGGTGCCGAGGGCCGAGACGGTGACGGCGCCCCCGAGGACGGCCATCAGGCTCGGGTCCCAGGCGCCGCCGACGTCGAGGAAGCCGCGCACGCGCACCGGGTCGAGCATCCCTGAGAGCGACAGCCCGAAGCCGAAGACGAGGCCGGCGGCCAGGGCGGACAGGAGGCGGGCCGGGCTCATGCAACGAGCCTCATGAGGGTGACGGTGGCCATGCCGCTCGCCAGGAAGGTCGCCACCGCGACGAGGGAGCGGGGCGAGAGCCGCGCCAGACCGGCGACCCCGTGCCCGCTGGTGCAGCCCGAGCCGAGGCGGCTGCCGAAGCCGACGAGCAGGCCGGCGACGGCGAGCAGCGGCCACGACGCCTCGATCCGCATCACCGGCCAGGCCCCCGTGGCCACCGCGAACAGCGGCGGGCCCGACAGGAGCCCGAGCACGAAGGCCAGATCGGTCAGGCGGCGCTCGCCCCGGTCCCTGCCGAGACCGGCCACGAGGCCGCTGATGCCGGCGATGCGGCCGTTGAGGAGCAGCAGCATCGCGGCCGACAGCCCGATGAGGAGGCCGCCCGCGAGCGAGGGGAGCAGGGCACGCGCGATGTCGGTCACGGGGTCTCTCCGGTGTCGGCGTCCCCGGTGCCGGCGTCTCCGGTCCGGTCCGGCGCGTGCCGGCGCAGCCAGGCGAGGACGCCCGTGAGATCGAAGCCGAGGCCGGCGCCGTAGGCGAGCACGTCCTCGCGCCGCATCCGCCCGTCCAGGACTTCTCCCAGGACGTGCAGGGTGAGCGAGCGGGTGCCGCCGCGGCAATGGGCGAGGACCGGCCCGGGGGCGGCCGCGACCGTCTCGCGGAAGCGGCGCACGTCGTCGCGGGTGATGGTGTCGCCCGTCACCGGCAGGTCGGCGTAGGCGAGCCCGGCCGCCTCGGCCGCCGCGCGCTCGGCCGCCGCGCCCGGCTGGCCTGGCTCCTCCCCGTCGGGCCGGTTGTTGAGGAGGCCGGCGACGCCGTGGGCGGGCAGATCGGCGATCTCGGCCAGACTCGGCTGCCCCGACACCAGGAGCTTGGGGGTGACGCGCGTGAGCGGCATGGGCTGTCCTCTTCGTCGTTGCGGCGGGCGAACGCGACGCCGCCCCCTTGTGTTTCGCTGATAGATCGTCAAATATGCATTGTAAATCAATTACTTATAGAATTTTGAACCGCCAATCCAGCCCCACGGAGCAAGAATCGTCCATGAAATGGGATCGTCGCAGAAACCTCCATCCGCGGCCTCACCGACTGCGGCGGGCCTGACCGTTCGACCACCAGAACAGACGCGATTGTCAAGAATAGCAGCATCGGCAGGAGGGTTAGGCCATGGCACCAGGGGATCAGGTGGTGTTCGCACGGCTCGACGTCGCGGAAGCCCTCGGCATCTGGCGGCACGCCACGGGTCGCGTCGTGGGAATCCACCCCGCGACCGACGGGCCGCTGGCGGTGGACGTGGCCTTCGACGGCTACGGCGTCCTCGTCAGCTACATCGCCGCCCTGTTCACGCGCGTCGCCTGACGGCGCGGCCCGCATGACAGCGTCATCGCACCTCCAGGAGCGGCCGCCCGTGACGGCGGCCGGCACCCTCGACGGCCTCAAGCCGCCTCTGCGCAGCATCAGCCACAGCACCACCGAGGCCGACGTCTGGCGGGAGATGCGGGCGGAGGCCGAGGCCGCCATCATCGAGGAACCGCTCTACGCGGGCATCATCCAGGCGACGATCCTCGACCAGCGGTCGATCGCGCACGCCTTCGCCTATCGCCTCGCCCATCGCCTGGGCGACGGCGACCTCGCGCGCCTGGCGATGCGCGACCTCTGCCTCTCGGCGTTCGAGGCCGACCCGCACGCCGGGGCGCACGCGGTGCGCGACCTCGTCGCCATCCGCGAGCGCGATCCTACCTGCCGGCGCTACCTCGACCCGTTCCTGTTCTACAAGGGCCTGGCGGCGCTGGAGGGCTACCGGGTCGCCCACTGGCTCTGGCACCAGGGCCGCGCCACCTTGAGCCTCCACGTCCAGAGCCGGATCTCGGAGGTGTTCGGGGCCGACATCCACCCCGCCGCCCGGATCGGCTCGGGCGTGTTCATCGACCACGCCACCGGGGTCGTCATCGGCGAGACCACGGTGATCGCCGACGAGGTCTCGATCCTGCAGTCGGTGACGTTGGGCGGCAACGGCAAGGAGAGCGGCGACCGCCACCCCAAGATCGAGCGCGGGGTGCTGCTCAGCGTCGGCGCCAAGGTGCTCGGCAACATCCGGGTCGGCGAAGGCGCCAAGGTCGCCGCCGCCGCGGTGGTGCTGCACGACGTGCCCGCCCACAGCACCGTGGCCGGCGTCCCGGCCCGCGTCGTCTCCCGTCTCGGGACCGGCGAGGCGCCCGCCCTCAGCATGGACCAGTTTTTCGCAGACGGGATCTGACCGCCTCCGCGAGAGGCGTTCCTCGTTCGCTTCCACTGCGGCGGCGTTCTCGAGGATAAATCTCTCCCGATTGCGGCGCGGAAAGACCGTTCCCGCAGTCTACCTCCGGATCCGACAAGTCTGTTCTGAGAATTTATGTCAATATAGAATTTATTTCTATTGACGGCTGCGAAATATAAAGACTAAATACGGAGCGCTGACGCAATTTATGCTTGCGTTAGACAGTCGAAATCACACGAATCGGGGTGATTTTTCCCTGTCCGACAAGGTTCGGGCGGTGCGTTTGCTTGCGGCCATAGCCCGACGGGATGGCAACCGCCCGTCACCCGCCCTCCCGATCACGACCCCCGACGACAAAAAGGAAGCTTGAGACGATGAGTGGACCGGGTCTGAGCGTAAGCGCCTCTGCGGCGCGCAACCTAGCGACGGCGACCGTCACCGCGGTCCAGAACGCCGCCACCACCCCGCGCTGGTTCCACCGGCTCCTGCCCTTCGTGGACGTGCCCGGCGGCGTCTACCGCGTGAACCGCCGCGCGGTGGTGCTGGCCAAGCCCGGCCGCCTGACGCTGGTCAACGAGGGCGAGGAGCGCACGATCCGCTCGGCCTCGCTGCGCGCCGTGCCGCTGTTCAGCCGGCTCGGCGACGCCGAGCTCGCGACGCTGGCCCAGACGTTCACCCTCAGCCACCACAAGGCCGGCGACGTCATCGCCGAGGAGGGCTCCACCGGCCGCAGCCTCGCGGTGGTGGCCGACGGCACCGTCGAGCTCAGCCTGTCGGGTCCGTTCAAGAACCGCCTGCGCCAGCGCCTGGCCACCCGCGGCGACTACTTCGGCGACGACGACCTCGTGGGCGAGAACGGACCGGCGCCGGCGGTCAAGGCGCTCTCGGCGGTGACGCTGCTCACCCTCGACCGCGCCGCCATCGACGACGAGGCCATCCGCTCGCGCATCACCCAGTACCAGGAGGAGCGCGACCGTCTGAAGGGCCACACCAACTCCCATGGCGAGCAGGGCATCGAACTCCTGGCCGTCCATACCGGCGAGCCGCGCCTGCCAACCACCTACGTCGACTACGAGATCGACCCGCGCGAGTACCACCTCTCCACCATCCAGACGATCCTGCACACGCACACCCGCGTCACCGACCTCTACTCCAACGAGATCGACCAGCTGCGCGAGCAGATCCGCCTGACGGTGGATGCGGTCAAGGAGCGGGAGGAGTGGGAGCTGTTCAACAACTCCGAGTTCGGCCTGCTCCACGAGGTCGGCCCGCGCCAGCGCATCCCCACCCGCGGCGGCCCGCCGACCCCGGACGACCTCGACGAGCTGCTCACCCTGGTGTGGAAGAAGCCGGCCTTCTTCGTGGCGCATCCGCGCGCCATCGCCGCCTTCGGCCGCGAGGCCACCCGGCGCGGCGTGCCGCCGGTGGTGATCCACCTGTTCGGTTCGCCCTTCCTCACCTGGCGCGGCGTCCCGATCGTGCCGAGCGACAAGCTGCCCATCGACATCGACCCGGTCACCGGCGCCCAGACCACCTCGCTCCTGCTCCTGCGCGTCGGCGAGCACGAGCAGGGCGTGGTCGGCCTGCAGAAGTCCGGCGTCACCGGCGAGGTCGAGCCCGGCCTGTCGGTGCGCTACATGGGCACCAACGACCACTCCATCGCCTCGCACCTCGTGACCCGCTACTTCTCGGCCGCCGTGCTGGTGGAGGACGCCATCGCGCGCCTCGATAACGTGCTCCTGGGCAACTACCATGACTACGCCTGAGACCGGGTTCCTCCACGCCGCGCCGGGATTTTCCGGCGAGGCCTCCCACGCGGATCTGGTGGCCCGGCTGGCCAACGAGATCTACGGCCGGGGCCATGGGCCGAGCGCTCCGTTCACGCCAGCGCAGGCGCCGGGCGTGAGCCGGGAGGCGGGCGTGGGCTCGCGGTCCTTCGGCACGCCCCCCGTGGGCGTGCCCGGCATCACGCACACCCCGCCGCCCGACACGGCGACGATCCCCTCGGTGCATCCCCTGGCCGAGCCGCAGGCTCTTCGGCCGCTGCCGGAGTTCTTCGTGCCGAGCCTGTCCGAGGCAGCGGCCGGCCTGCCCGGCGGCCCCGACCTGCACCGCCGGATCGCGGGCGACCACCCGCGCGCCACCGCCTTCGCGGACGCGCTCGCCGGCGCCTTCGCCCTTCCCTCGGTCCACCCCCAGGGGGCCGGACCGGCGACCGAGCCGGCCCGCCACGACGGGGGCCGGCCCTCGTCCCGGCACGTGCGCACGGTGGAGTATCCGGGCGACTATTACTTCCTCACGTCCGAGACGAGCCGCACCGCGCCGCGGCCGGCCGCCTCGCACCAGATCGACGAGCCTCTGCTCGACGAACATCGCGGCTCGCGGGCCGGCGGGACGCCGACCCACGTCCACGCGCCGGCCTCGGCCCCGCCGGCCGCCGCCTTCGACGTCGAGACGGTTCGAAAGGACTTTCCGGCCCTGCACCAGACCATCAACGGCCATCCGCTGGTCTGGCTCGACAACGCCGCCACCACGCACAAGCCCCGGAGCGTCATCGATGCCACGTCCGAGTTCTACGGCCGCCACAACTCGAACATCCACCGGGCCGCCCACACCCTGGCGGCGCGCTCCACCGACCTGTTCGAGGGGGCGCGCGAGACGGTGCGGCGCTTCCTCAACGCGCCGAGCAAGGACGACATCGTCTTCCTGCGCGGCACCACCGAGGCGATCAACCTCGTGGCCAATTCCTACGGCCGCGCCAACATCGGTCCGGGCGACGAGATCATCGTCAGCCAGATCGAGCACCACGCCAACATCGTGCCCTGGCAGCTCCTGACCCAGGCCACCGGCGCCACCCTGCGGGTGATCCCGGTCAACGACCGGGGCGAGATCGTGTTCGAGCGGTTCGCCGCCCTGCTCTCGGGCCGCACCAGGATCGTGTCGGTGACCCATGTCGCCAACGCGCTCGGCACCATCAACCCGGTGGCCGAGATCATCGCGCTGTCCCACGCCTACGGGGTGCCGGTGCTGGTGGACGCGGCCCAATCCTCGCCGCACATTCCCCTCGACGTGCAGGCCCTCGACGCCGACTTCCTGGTGTTCTCCGGCCACAAGGTGTTCGGGCCCACCGGCATCGGGGCGCTCTACGGCAAGACGCACCTGCTCGCGGCGATGCAGCCGTGGCAGGGCGGCGGCCACATGATCGAGGACGTCACCTTCGCGAAAACCGTCTACAAGGGCGCGCCCGAAAAGTTCGAGGCCGGCACGCCCGACATCGCCGGCGCGGTGGGGTTAGGCGCCGCCCTCGACTACCTCGAGGGCGTGGGCCTGCCCGGCATCGCGGCCTACGAGCACGACCTCCTGGAGTATGCGCAGGCCGGCCTCGCCGAGGTGCGGGGCGTGCGCCTCATCGGCACCGCCCGCCGGAAGGCCAGCGTGATGTCCTTCACGGTGGCCGGCCACGACAACGAGGCGGTGGCCAAGCACCTCGACGCCCGCGGCATCGCGGTACGCTCAGGGCATCATTGCGCCCTGCCGGCCCTGCGCCGCTTCGGCGTCGACCAGTCGGTGCGCGCCTCGCTCGCCTTCTACAACACCCGCGAGGACGTGGACGTCTTCCTCAAGGGCCTGCACGCCCTGGCGCGGCGATAGGCGGACCGCGGGAGACGGGTCCACCCGTCTCCCGCCACGGCCGTGCCGATTGTCTGGAGGTGGCGTCCCCGGCAGGTTGAACCGATGAGGCGAAATTCTGCTTGTTAATCAGTATTCTAGCGCCGCCCTTGAGGCAAACTTTGTATGACCATCCTGCCTGGACGGTCAAGCCGGATCACTAGGTCACCCCGACTACCCAAGGGGTCAACCATGCGAGACCTCACACGTAGAGGCCAGCGCAGGCGTTTCCCCCCGTAGGGGTACTCGCGCACGCCCTAGCGCGTGGAGTAGCACCCCCGCCTACCCGCGTGACCATCTCCGGGCGCCCGCGCGAATGAGTCACCGGGCCGGCAGCCCTGGCTGCATCCCGCCGTCCGCCTCAAGTCCAGGCGCAGCATCATCCTTCGCAACTTAAGTCGGCATCGGCGAGGGGTGAGACGTGGCCGCACCTCGGCAGCGGCGAGCCAAGACCATATCACCACTCATCGACGAGCGTTGATGGGTATTGACACAGGTCTATCGAGGACTCAGCTTAGGGCGAGCGCCACCGAGGCCCGCCGCCATGACCACCTACGTTGCCTACTGCCGAGTGAGCACCGACAAGCAGGGCCGCTCTGGGCTCGGCCTGGAGGCCCAGCAAGCCGCCATACAGTCCCACCTCCGGCCAGGAGACCTCCTCCTCCAGCCGCCCTACGTCGAGGTGGAGAGCGGCAAGCGGGCCGACCGGCCGCAGCTCCAGGCCGCCATCGCGCGGTGCCGGAGGACGGGCGCCACGCTCCTCATCGCGAAGCTGGACCGGCTGGCCCGCAACGTCGCCTTCATCTCGAACCTCATGGAAGGCGGCGTCGAGTTCGAGGCGGTGGACTTCCCGAAGGCCAATCGGCTCACCGTCCACATCCTCGCTGCCGTGGCCGAGCACGAAGCCAAGATGATCTCGGAGCGGACCAAGGCAGCCCTGGCGGCCACGAAGCGCCGGGGCACGAAGCTGGGAGGGGATCGGGGGTATCGCCCATCTGCACCGCCTTCCGCAGAGGACGTGGCGCAGGCAACGGCTGTGAGGCAGCGCAAGGCGGACCATGCAGCCTTCGCGGTGCTGCCCGTGCTGGAGGGGCTTCAGGCCAGCGGGGTGGTGAGCCTCAACGCCCTCGCCAAGCGCCTCAACGAGATGGGCCACCAGACCCCGCGCAAGGGCGCCTGGACGACCACGGCGGTGAAGCGGGCCTTGGCCCGGGTAGCTTAGGGGCCCCTCGGCACTTTACTGCGCAACCCAAGCCTATCTGGCAGCATTGTTCCCGATCACCCCTTCGTCCAGACGGGGCCAACTGGAGCAAGACCGATGAGTGCTGGCTACCCACTTCTGTTCCTGGCGCTGGGAACGCTCGGAGGTATCCTCTTCCTGGCCATCGGCGCACGCAAGCAGGTCGCGGACCTGAAGAACGACCCAGAACGCTCAAGCATCGTGAAGGATCACGGTGGCGCCCCGAGGCCCAACATGCCCGGCACCGAGCACTGAGGCTTCGCCGCAAAGCAGCCCCGGGCCGATCCCATCAGGTCGACGCCCGCTTGGTCGTTAGCACGAGCCGCCCATGGCCTGCCTCGGCATCCGGGTTGCGCAGTTCGCGTATGCCCGGTGCCTTGCCGGTCATCAGGAAGGCCAGCACGGTCATTGCCAGGATCACCTTCGAGCCCATCGCCCTTGCCTCATGTGTCATGAAGGCGGTCTAGGCCCGAGGGCTCCGGGGCGGCATGCGGTAGCGCACAGCCACGGGCCAGGGTCGGCGCAGTGGTGGCCTCATGGTGAACGAAGGGTTCACGCGGGGAAGCGGGGAGGCCTGGGATTGCGTTGAGGAAGGGGTCTACTCGCCCTCGGTTGGCTCTGCGCCTGCCGGGGGCTTTGCCGTTGAGGAGCCCGCCTCTCGACGCTCCAGCTCGGCGACTACGGCATCCCGGATGAACTCGGCCATGCGCCTCTCACCAACTAGCACCGCGATCCTTTCAAAGACGGCTTCGGGCAATCGCACCGTTGTCTTGCGGACCTGGAGTGGTGGCCGTCCCATAGCAGAGGGCTCCGGTTGGGCCGCGCGAATGCGAAGCCTGATAAAGGATGGCGTTTATTGACAGCCTAAAGGATGGCGTTTATCCCATGGATCGTTAAGGAGCTGCCACGCACAGCAGCCCTTCTCACACCCCGCACCCCGATCCTGGAGCCCATCCATGAGCGAGCAGCTTGCCGCGCTTTGCGCCGACCCGTGCCTTATCGCCACCGCCTCCCGGCCGCCCCACTCGCCCGTCCTGAAGGGCCTCGGCGTGCCCGGTCCGGTCGACCTCCAGGCGGCGTGGCGGGGTCTTCCAATCGAGACCCGGGACCGCATCGGCGCCATCGCCCTGGAGTTCGCGCTCTACACCATTGTGGACTGCCAAGGTGTCACCGAGAATGACTTCGAGGTGCTCGGGCGGACCAAGGCGGTAGCTGTGCAGGCAGCCGCAGAAGAGCAATCGAACGTCGCGATGGATGATCTCTTCAACGCCGCCGAGGCTGCCCTGCCGGCAGTCTTCGGGCGGCTTGGTGGTGGCGCCGAGCTAGGGAGCGCGTAGCCCATGGATGACACGAGGCCTCTCTCTGGTGTGACCGTGCGGGGCTTCTCGATCCCGTGCCCTGCACCGCTCGCCGCCGTCTTCGAGCGGCAGGCCACCATCACGCTTGCCGAGCTGGCCCGCCTGCTGCCTATGGACCCGGAGACCCTTCGCGGGCACATTCGCCGGGGCCACATCAGCTACGTCCAGATCGGCTTCGGGGAGAGGGCGCCTCGTCGCGTCTTCACCCTCGATGCCGTCCTACGCTTCCTCGAAGATCGGAGCCGAACCGAATGTCTGTCTACAAGCGGGCCGGCGCGGAGACGTACAGCTACGACTTCGAGCGTGGAGGGCGGAGATTTTCTGGCTCTACTGGAGAGGGAAGCCGCCGAGCGGCAGAGGCCGTCGAGCGGTGCGGGCAACTGCTTTCTGGACCGATTGGATAGAGAGGCCGCCGAGCGGCAGAAGCAGTCGAAGGGCACCGTGCCGCCGAAGCCATCACCGGGCACAAGGCCACGCGCGGCCGGCAAGTGAGCGTCCAGGACGACGACCTTGCGATGCGGCTGGTGGAGTGGGGCCAGCGGGGGTGGGACCTCGCCGCCCTCGCCTTCACGGGGGCTGGGTGGTTCCGCGTGGTGTTCAAGCGGGCGCTCTAAGGGCCCCATTGAAATCATTGAGGAAATAGCCCGAAATACCCGCCGTATATGAGGGGACACCTAAAGCCTCCTCCGGGTGTTATACCATGCAGTGTAGACCCCTCATCACCTAGACCCCTAGGACCCTGGTGCATGTGCGTATGGGCGCAATGCTTGGGTCCCTACCACTAGGTCTGTGCTCCACCTCTCCCACTAGCCTTCCCTACCCCAGGCCCCACCCCAAGCCACCCCGATGCCCACCCCAAGCCCGACAAGAGGGAGGCGAGGGAGCAGGGCACTACCCCGGGGTAGGCACTGGGCAGGCACCGGGAACCCGATGATCTCCACCACCCCGGCTGAGGTCACCCCAAGGACCCCATCAGGGCACGGCACCGAGTCGGCTCGGGGGTGGCGTGGTGCCGGCTCCAGGTCCCATGCGGGTGCCCCCAAGTCAGCGAAGGGGAAGGCCATAGGTAGACCCGGGGTTGGCCTAGAGTAGGCGGTGGAGAGGGGTGATAAAGCGTGTCAAGAGGGGGTTAGCGAAAAGCTCTCGTTGGGGTTTCTTCAAGCGACTTCGCGGGTTAAAAGCATTCATTTGCAAAGGTCTGTGAAATCGTGCGACAAATCATCTCAGAAATACCAGTGGTATGTGAGAGGAGATAGCTCAAAGCCGCCTCCGCCGGGGGCCTCCAGCAGCACACCCTCCGGCACCCCTGCCCCCTAGACCCCGACAAGTCCCCTACCCCCACCCAGACACCCAGCCCACCCTTGAGCGATACCACCAGTGCTCTCCTACTCGGCCACTCTGTTTCCGGTGACCGGCGGGAGGTCTTCGAGCACCGCACGAGGTCGCCACTGGGTCACCCCGTGAGGCGCCCCCACATGCCCGCCACCAGGACCAAGGCCCCGCCCCCACCGCCACCCCTATCGGCAACGAGACCGCCCAAGGCCACCCCGAAGCCCCGCACGGTCCGGCAACAGACCACCCCTCCGACCCCCGAGATGGTGGTGGGTCTGGTCGCCTACTTCGATGAGGTGGTGGCCTACCTGTGCCCACCGAACACGGCGCCCACTCCAGACACTCGCCATCTACTCGCGGGGTTGCCCTGCGGCCCCATCACCTTTGCCCGCCCTGCCGGCGAGGGTGAGGGGGTCCCCGAAGCACCTGCCATCTGGTTCACCATCGACAAGGGGAACCCCCGCCTCCTCACCCATGCCGGGTTCTTCCTCCTCCGGGTCCTCTCGCTCCCTGGAGGCCTACCCTACGAACGCGAGGCGTCCCACGGTATCGAGGTACTGGAGCCGGGGTTCACTCTCACCCGCCTCATGGCCGATGCTGACGATGGCGAGGTGGTCCGGCTTAAGGGCAAGCATGTCGACCTGCGCCCATGGTGTCTGTCGATAGAACCGGGAAGGCCGGGTGGCCGGAGGCAGCGCAAAGATGCCATCGAGTGCGCGGTGCGTCGCTACCGGGACCACGTTGAGGATTGGGGTCTCACTGCCCTCCTCTCTCCCAAAGGCTACGAGGCCATGCTCAAAGGGGCATTCCGCATGTTCGACGTTGAGCACGCAATGCATTTCCTCCGGCCGTTGGGCGGGGAGGAGGCAAGGTCAATCGGATCAAAGCCTTAGAATTAGCTGTCGTCTTGAAAAGACCTAGCGCCGCCTTGGAGTCTGCCTAACGCTTCGCTGCCGACATGCTCTCCGCCTACCGCAGCTCCCGCGCCTGCCCGCGCGTGGAAACCTCGACCTCGGCGACGCGCTCTCCTCCGACTATTTCTTCGCGTAAAATCAAGAGGTTAGAATTACACGGGGATATGAGAAGACCTAGCGCCGTACGCTCGGTGTTTCCCGCCGCGTTCTCAATGGCTTAGAATTAGGTCCCGTTACCAGAAGACCTAGCGCCGCCCATACGGTGGTCCCTCCAGGAAACTACGGGTCCCGAATTACCCTCCGTTACGGTAAGACCTCGCGCCGCCCGCCCGATGGTAGTCCCCGAGCACGACGCCTCGGGAAATACATCGGGATATGAGAAGACCTGCCGCCACCTGCCTGCCCTCTACCTCCCGGCAAAGACCCACCAGCCCCTCATCCGGCAGATAGGATCGGTCGGGGTCTACTCGGTCACCATGGGCGCACGGCCGCCCTGCCCAGCGCGGCACCTCTAGGCGCGTAGCAGCCCCACCGGGCTCCCGCCGCTCGCTGCCCAACCCCTTCGGCTACCTCCCGCACACCCGAGAGCGGTAGCCCACTCCCATCACAGCCCCGCCCCTACCGCCGCCAACCCCGCCCCGGGAACGAGAACCCGTGCCCGCATGGGGCCCCGGGCCGTGCGGTGCTGGGCGGAGAGAGCTGTGTGCCCCCGGACCGGAACCCCACCCGGCCGCTACCTCCAGCAAGGACCAGCCACCCCATGGCAGACGACACGACACCCCCGCGTAAGGCGAAACGATCCTACGGCTACGCCCCCATGAGCGCCGAGGCGTGGGAGACCCGCATCACCTATCTCCGCCAAGCCCTTGCCAAGATCAAAGACCCCTCCACCCCCGAGCCCGACCCTGCGCTCCTCGCGGTTGGACCCCATGGCCCCCTCACGGGCATGCGGGTGGCCCCGGCGCCGAACAACGGGCCGGTCTCGATCTACTTCACCGTCCAGAACTCGGAGCGCGGGCCGAGGTGGTCTCCCCCCGAGGTCTTCCTCATGCTCGACCTGTTGCTGGCCTTCGGAGGCGGAGCCTCGGTCAACGACGCCGGCAATGGTTGGGCCTACCTCCGCCCCTGGGGTGGCAACGACCGACACACGTTGGGGCGCCTCGTCGCCAACCCCAGGCCCGGCCAGGTGGTGAAGCAGTGCAAGAGGTCCGACCACCACGACCAGCACCCGCAGCACTTCCAGGCAACCGGCGGCGAGGGGTACGACCCGGCGGCCCTCGGCACCCCGCGTCGGGACCGCGAGGACGCCATTGCGACGGCCCTCGGGTACTGGGACCGCAACCACCACCGTCGCCCTGACATCCGGGTGACCCGGGCCGAGTACGAGGCCGTCCTCCGGGACTGCTTCCGCCTCGTGGACGCCTACTATTCCGAGGACCCCGCCGACGCCGACGAGGCCTGAGGTCTGACACCAAGTTCCCCGCCGAGAGCAGCCTGACGGGGCGCCTCGAAGACGGGGTACGCCGGCCGGAGGGGGAACACGTGGGGTGGCACCCCTCCGGCCTATCCCCTCATCACCGCCACCCCGAACATACCCACCACCACCGCACTACCCAGCGCCCGGCATTGAGCACCCACGCTCTGCCGGGTGTCTCCGCATGCATCCACCCCTCACCAGGAACGCCACCCCCATGTCGCCTGAAGAACTCTTGGCCCTCGACGCAATGCCCACCCCCGGCCAGACCACGCCACCCCCGGCCGCTCCCAAGGCCCCCGGAGAGATGACCCCGGCGGACCTCGAAGCACTCATGGACGCCGCACCGGCTACTACCCCCGCCCCGGCACCGGCCGCCCCCTCGGGGGCCTCTACTATGTCGCCGGCCGAACTCCTGGCCCTGGACGCTGCCCCCGCTGCCCCGCTCCAGGCTCCCGCCCCCGTGTCGGCCCCGGTCGCCCCCGCCGAGCTGGCCCCGCGTGACTCTGCGGCCCGCTATGACGCCTCCGGGCAAGTCGGTGCGGCCATCGTCACGGGTGCCGCCAAGTCGATCTACGAAACTTCTGACTTTGTGTTTGGCAAGACGGCCCAGGCCGACAAGACCTCCCTCCGCCAGTCCGTCGAGAAGCTCGACAAGGAGCTGGGTGAGAGCAGCATCGCTAACTCGTTCGTCTCCGGCCTCTCCCAGTTCGCCACGGGGATGCTGGGAGCCGGCAAGATCGTCGGGGCGGCAAAGCTGGTCCCCGGTGTCGGAGGCGCTGTGGGGGCCCTGGAGGCCACCAAGGCGGGCGCCACCGTGCTCTCCTCCGGCAAGGCGGCGGCGGTGGGCGCGGTGGCCTTCGATCCCAACGGGCCCCGCCTGTCGGACCTCGTGCAGAAGTTCCCCGCCCTCCAGAACCCGGTGACGGAGTTCCTCGCGTCGGCTCCAGGGGATAGCGCGGCGCTGGGCCGGGCCAAGAACGCCCTGGAGTCCATCGGAGTGGACGCGGCAGTGGGTGCGGTCTTCGCGGCCAGCATGGCGGGCTTCAAGGCCCTGCGGTCGGGGGATCAGGCGGCGGTGGCGGCGAGCCAAGCCGAGCTGGCCCATGCGGTCGCCTTCAAGGACGCCAAGCTGGCGGCGAGCAAGGGGGACCTGGAGGCCGTCGAGCGCCTTCGGGCCGACCAGCCCGAGGCCGTGGCGCTGGTGGAGGCGGAGACGCTGGCGAAGGTGCAGCCGGAGGTCCCGCTGGCCACTCCCGGCGCCGACATCACGGTGAAGCCGGACGGGACCGCAGAGATGCAGCTCCCGGAGATGGCGGTGCGGGGCGGCGACGAGGTGGCGGCAGGCAGCATCACCGAGCCCAACCTCCCGGCCCGGCCCGAGATGCTGGAGGTCTCCGATGAGCAAGTCTCGCGCCTCATCGCGCATAGCATCGCCGACACGGAACAGCTCCTCTCCCCCGGTGGCTGGGAGGGCGCCCTAGAGCGGGGCTACACGTTCGGCGACGGTGGCCGCATCCCCTGGCAGAAGTTCGCCCTGGAGGCAGGCCAGGAGCCCGGCACCTCGCCCCTGGACCAAGTCATCCGCCGCGTCTCCGACGAGTTCGCCACCGAGATCGCAGCCGCCAAGGGAGGTGACGGGCAAGGCGTGAGGTCCGACGCCATGCAGGACCGCATGGTCCGGCAGCGGGTCGCCCTCTACGGCGACGACCCCGAGGCCCTGATGGGCGCCATCGAACTCGCCGGCCGGGATGCCGATGGTCTCGTGGCGAACGTGGCGGCGGCAGACCTCATCACCCTCCGGGCGGCCACCGACGCCAAGAACCTCGCGGACCGCATCAAGCTCGGGATGCTGGAGGAGTTCGGGGGGGACCTGTCGGCGGCCATGAAGGCGCTCCGGGCCCACTATCAGGTGGCAGCCACGGCGCGGGCTCACGGCTCCGCCATAGTGGCCAACGCGGCGCGGACCTTAAGGCGGCAGCGGGCCGACTTCGCCTACAGCCTGGAGGACGTGGCGGCGATGGGCCGGCTTTCGGATACCAAGATGCTGGCTCTCATCGACGGCGCCGGAAGGGACCCGAGGGTGGCGGACCGGCTCCTCCGGCGGGGCTTCTGGTCCCGCGTCCAGGACGACGCCTCCTTCCTCTACGTCAACAACCTCCTCTGGGGACTGCGGACCCACTTCGTGAACTTCGCCACCAACGCCTACATGCTCGGGGGCCGTCCCCTGGAGCGGATGATCGGTGGTGCGATCCAGGGTGACCGGGTGCGGGTCGCCGAGAACGCCAAGCAGTACGCCTACATGGCCGCCTCGGTGCATGAGGCGTGGCGGGATGCCGTGCGGACCTGGACGACTGGAGACAGCATCCTCTCCCCGCAGGCCTCGGAGCTGAGTGCCGCCTCCGCCAGCCGGTCGGTCAACTGGGTGGCCGAGGACTTCAAGCAGTGGGACTCCACCGCCAACGTCCTCTCCAACGCCTACACCGGCTTCATGAAAGCCGCCGGCCTGCCCACCCGGGCGCTGGGCACGGTGGATGAACTGGTCAAGCAAACCGTCTACCGGTCCAAGGTCATGTCGGCGGCCCACGCGGAGGGCATCGTGGCTGGCCTGGAGGGGCCGGCGCTCACCGAGCACGTCACCAAGACCCTGCACGCGGCCTTCGATGATGCCGGCCGCGCGGTGGACGTGAAGGCCCTGGAGGAGGCCAGCATCGCCACCTTCCAGCAAGACCTCCTCCCGGGCACGCTGGGCAGTCTGGTGCAGACCGGGACCAACACCATCCCGGCCATGCGCTTCATCATCCCCTTCGTGCGAACGCCCACCAACGTCCTGCGGCTCGGCTGGAAGATGACCCCCGGCCTCAACATGCTCCAGGGGGAATACCGGGCGATGATCCGGGGCGAGATGGGCGCGGAGAAGCAAGCGCAGGCCATAGGCCAGTTCGCGATGGGCTCGCTCTTCATGGGCACCGCCGCGATGCTCACCCACGCGGGGCGCATCACCGGGGGCGGACCGCTGGACCCGCAGCTTCGCAAGGACCTGATGGCCACCGGGTGGCAGCCCTACTCCTTCGTGGTCCCCGGGACGGACGGGGTGCCCACCTACGTCAACTTCGGGCGCTTCGATCCCGTGGCGATGCCGCTGGGCATCATGGCGGACGTGGTGGATATCCTGGAGCGAGACCAGGATGGAGACGGCGCGGGCGAGAGGGCGGCACAGGCGTTGGGCGGGGTCTTCCTCTCCCTGGTCAAGCAGCTCGGGCAGAAGACCTACCTCACCTCGCTCAACGAGACTCTCCAGGCGATCACCAGCCCGGAGCGGGGAATGGCGAAGACGGCCGGGGGCATGGCGGCCAACTTCGTGCCCTTCGCCTCCGGCCTCCGCTTCGTGAACCCGGACCCGCACATGAGGGAGACCCGGGGCATCGTGGATAAGATCATGGCCACCGTGCCGGGTCTGTCGGAGACGCTCCCGGCCAAGCGAGACCTCTTCGGAGACCCCCTCACGGTCCACAAAGGACTTTGGGTCCACGGCGCCGGGGGCCTCGTGGACGCCGAGGTGCGCCGCATGATCGACGAGGCGGGGGTGGGACCGTTCGGCCCGCCGTCACCGAGACAGCGTGAGGTCGACCTCCGAGAGGTGACCATGAAGGACGGCCGGAACGCCTACGATGCCTTCCAGCACCTCGCCGGGCACCCGCCCCGGGGGCCGAGCATGAAGGAGACCCTGGCGAAGATCATGGCGACCAGGGCCTACCAGAAGGCGCCGGACGGGGAGCCCAAGACGAAGGGCACCAAGGCGGCCATGCTGACGGGCACCGTCTCGAAGTACCGTGACGCGGCGTGGCGCCAGATGATGGCGGACCCGAAGGTGCGTGAGGCGGTCTCCCGGCAGAACATGAAGGCGCGGGGGGCAGTGGCTGGAAGGGATGGTGCGGGGACTGGCGGGGGCGCTGAGGCTTCGGCGCTAGGCCAACTGGGCAAGGCCTTCGGGGTGGGCTTGGGCGACTGAGCGGCACCGCGTAGATGCGTTGAGGAGGCCGGGGGTGGGCATCAGGTGCTTGCCCCCGGCCATGCCCATGGCCAGCAAGGCGAACCCGTCGCGGTCCATGATGAAGTAGCGGGTTTCCCGGTTGGCGGTCGGGTTGAAGGCGCTAAGCTGTTGAAACATAAAGCCGTCCAGAACAGGACCCAGCTTCGCGATTAGGCCGTCTATGTCGCAGAGGACGTGTTTGTGGTCCTTCTCGAAGGCCGCCGAAACCGAGGGCTTAATCATCGGCCGCGCCGACCCGCAGCTACTATGATAAAATAATAAATTTGAACATTTGTAAGTGCGGAGCGAAGCCTTTTATGCCCTAATATTTTATCGGCGGAATTTAATCCAGGCTCTGACGACAGAGAGTTGGTTACGCTCTCGCCTACTGCGCGGAACAAAAATTGCCCCGGTATTACTTCACCATTTTTGATGGCCATAGCAGTCCTGATACGGATGGCACTGACCTGCCTGATTTATCTGTTGCCCGGCGAGAAGCCATTCGTTTAGCGGGCCACGTCATACGCGATGAAGCAGACCGGATGGCGCCTGGAGGGGAATGGAGGATGGAAGTGACGGACGCGAAAGGCCTCATGCTTCTTCAGATCGATTTTAGCGCCACAGACTCGAAGACCGTACAATAGCGCTCATCAACTTCTAACCTCACGGTTAGTCGAAAAGTAGCAAAACCGGCTCTCCTTTGGCGTCTCAGCAAGGGGGCGGGGGTCTGATCGGCAGCTGAGTGGCCGGCACGCGGCCCGCTTTAAGCAGCCCATGTTTGCGAGCGGGGGCGCGTAGCGGCCCACAAGCGCGAGCGTCGCAATGGGCGAAGCCCGCTCAAAGCCCTACCGCGCTTTGTCTGCCTCCAGTTGCTGCATCAGCTCAGCAAGCCGGGGGTCCAGAGGCTCATCAATGATCGGCTCGTACAAGGCCTGTAGCTCTCTGCCGAGCCGCACCCTCGTCTCCTCGCTGAGCAATGAAACGGCCGGCTCGGGGCGAGCGAGGCCCGGGACCCGGTATTCGTTACGGAGCATCATCAATCCTTAGCCGGGGTGCGGAGGATGAACGCCAGCGGCGGAGACATGTTCAAATGCAGACCGCACCACAGCAAACCCGGCCGGTCACACCTTGGGCTCCGGCGCCGGCTCCCATCGCAGACCCGTCACGGCCTCCGGCGCTTCAATCCGCGCCAGCTCCTCCGCAAGCGCCTTTAACCCGAAGCCGCTCCCGTAGCCCCGCCCAACGCTGCTACCGCCACTGTGCCCTGTGAGGGCATCGTGCACCTCTTCCCCGAGCCGTGCGTCCCTCGCCATGCGTTTGAAGCTGTGGCGGAAGGAGTGGAAGACCTTCGTCCGGTCCTCAATGCCGGCCTTCTCGCGGAGGTGCCGGGTGAACCACTTTGACCATGCACCCGCCGGCTGGACCTCGCGGCTCGCCTGGAGCCCCGGCCAGAGGGGGCTTTCGGGCCCCGCGCCTGCATCGAGTAGGGACTGGCGGTAGCGAAGCAGACCGATCCGCTCCAGCTCGGGGTGCACCGGGACCTTCCGGCGGGAGGAAACCGTCTTGATCGTCCGGCCGCCCGCCGTGCCGATGTTGAAGAACCAGACCCCCGTCTCCGCATCCTGGGCCAAGTCCGCCACCCGGAGCTGGGCTAACTCGGCCTGTCGGGCGCCGGAGAGCAAGGCGAGAAGGGGGAGCCAGAAGGCCGCCTCCTTGCATCCGCCTACCGGCCGATCCCCGGCAGTGAAGACCCCCGTTGCGAAGAGGCGGCCCAGGTCAGCCTTGTCGAAGGGTTGGCGGCCCTCCTCGCCTCGCCCGTCCACCACCAGCTTGGCGCCTCTGCCGAAGGGGTTCCGGTAGCCCGCCACCGCGTCGAGCCGCCCGGCCGCCTCCTCATGGCTCACGATGGCGGCGAGGATGTTGAGGGACTTGTTGACGGTCACCGCCTGGACCGCTGGGAAGCCCTTTAGGTCGCGCTTGAGCAGCTCGCGTAGGGGAAGCGCCCGGAGGTCTCCGGCCAGCCGCGTTGGCGCCCTCGCGAGCGCATCCCGGAAGTCGCGAGCGATCTCCCGTGTGATGTCACCGAGGCGGATATCACCCTGCCACTCGATGAAACGCCGCACCGCGTGGCCGGCTTCGAGCAACGTCTTTGGGCTGGGCTGCCGGCTGCCCTTTGCGCCACTACCCTTGGTCCAAGCCTCCAGCGCCTCGGAGAGCTTCGGGCCCCGGCGGGCACTCGGTGCGGGGGTGGTGACGATCTCGCCCTTCTGCCTCTCCAGCATCAGAGAGTAGGCCTTCACGTGGGCCTGGAGCACCGCAAGGCCTGCCTCGTGGTAGGCCTCGGAGGCAGGATCTATCGGTATGTTTTTTCGGCGCAGGTAGTCGCGGCACTCCACATCGACGGCGCTGGTGTCTGAGCGTGAGAGGGCTTTACGGTAGTCCGCAAGGAGCAGCTCGATGCCCTCTCCCATGGCGTGATGGTAGTCCTCCGGGATGCCTCTGCGGTCGAAGAGCACAGGGGCCAGCGCAGGCCAGCGCTGCCGGTCTTCGCGTGTCTGATGCTGCTTGCGGGCGTCTCCGTCCGACCGCTCCGCTGCGTCGTCAGCGAGCAACTCTACCAGCACATCGTGGGCGATCTCGTCGGCGGTGGGCATGAGCGGCGGCCGATTGCTCGGGCTCGGTGCCTCGCCACGCATCGCCCGCTCGGCTGCCTCGAAGTCTGCCATGCAGTCCCGCAGCATGCGGGCGCCTGCTTTCTTGGCGGCTGCCGGCTGCTTCGTCCCGAGGCTGCGCTTCCAGCTCCCCTTGCGGGTCCAGGGGGCGGGCATGAAGGGCCTGAGAACCTCCGGGATGACCCGGCGGAAGTAGTAGGTCCCAAGCCTATCCCGGATCAGGTACGACATCAGAGCCATCGCGTTTGTACCGCCCGTTTGTATGACCGGCGGCGCTTAAGCTACTGATATCGGCAGATTTTCAGCCCCGACAAGGGCTTAAAGAATGGTGGCGTCCCCGGCAGGTCTCGAACCTGCGACCCCAGGTTTCATCCCACTTCGGCTTCCGCCGCCGCTGCGGCAAGACGCAGCGTTCGTGGTCTGGACTATCCCTTCACCATGGGCCTGTCCGAAGAAGGCCTTTAGGTGCCGCCCGTCTAGTCTCTACACCTTCCGCGGAAAGCGCTGATGCGCATCCCTGGCTTGGCTCGGGATCGGCCGGGGCCCGCGAACGGGCCCGTGGGCGTTCCCCGAATTTGAGCGGATCCGCCGCGTGGTTTCCCGGCGCGACGCCCAATTTACGGTCTTAGGAAACCTGTGCTCTGTCCAGCTGAGCTACGGAGACTCACCGTGGGCAGCCATAGCACCAACCGCCCGCACGGCCAACCGCGGGATCGCGGCCGGGACAGCCGCTGCGGCCGTCGGGATACGCCGCATCATCGACCCTCGGGTTGTGACGATCCTGCCGCAGGGTGCCGGGAAAGGCGCCGCCCGGCCGCGCGGCCCTGGCCGATCGCACCGCAGCGGGCCAGGATGGCGACGGTCGGATCGGAGGGCGGGCGGTTGCGTGGGAAGGTCGGCCCGGTCCTCGCATGGCTCGCTGCGACCGCCGTCGCCCCCGCTGCGGCCGCACCCCGGCCGGTGCCCGAATGCCGGACCGCCCCGGTGCGGAGCGACCGGCTGACGGACTTGGGCGCACGCGGCGAACTCGTCCTCGCGTCCGGCACCCGCGCCGTGCTCTCGGGCCTGAACTGGCCGGAGGAGGCGAGCGCGGCGACGGCCTGGCTGCTGGGCAAACGTGACAAGGCGCTCGCCCTCACCGCGCGGGGCGAGCCGGACCGCTGGGGCCGCATCCGGGTCGATGCGGTCGTCGAGGGCGAGGCGGTGGATCTGGCCGGCGGCCTCGTGGCGGACGGCCTCGCCATGGTCGATGCCGGCGAGGGCGATTCCCTGTGCCGGCCGGGCCTGCTCGCCTTGGAGGAGACCGCGCGCCGAGGCGGCCTCGGCCTGTGGCGGACGGCCTCGCCCGAGGCGCGGGACGGGGCCGGCCTGCGCGCCAGGGCCGACCGGTTCGTGGTGGCGCAGGGGCGCCTCGTGAGCGTCGGGGAGCGGGCGACGCGCACCTATCTCGACTTCGTGCCGCGGGGGCAGGACGGGCTCACGGTCACCGTGTCGAAACGCACTTGGCGCCGGTTGCAGGAACGTGGTTTGAGTGCGGCGAGCCTGAGGGGGCGCCTCGTCCGGGTGCGCGGGATCGTCACGATCGGCCGCGGGCCGGTCATCGACCTCGCGAGCGCGGACATGATCGAGGTTCTGGACGAGGAGCGGGCGCTTCGGCGCTGACGAACGGCATGCAGGGGTCCGCATCTTTCGCCATTCGCGCGCGGCATCCCCGGGCGCGCGCAGACCGGTCGCGCGCGGGCTGGGTGTCCGCGCTGGCGCTGCTGTGCCTGTCGGCCTGCGCCGGCGACCAGGCCAGCGCGGTCCTCACCCCCATCGCGATCCCCCCCGAGGCGCCGCGGGTGACGGGCCGGGAACGCTCCGCCCCGGACGCCGACCACACTCAGCTCGTCGCCTCCTTCGGCGGCGAATACCGGGCGCCCGTCACCCAGCGCGCGGTCGGCGAGATCACCGACCGGCTGGTGCGCGCCACCGAGCGGCCCGACGAGACCTACGCCGTCACCCTGCTCGATTCGGCGGTGATCAACGCCTTCGCCCTGCCGAGCGGCCGGCTCTACGTCACCCGCGGCCTGCTGGCGCTGGCCACCGATACCTCCGAACTCGCCGCGGTGCTCGCCCACGAGATCGCCCACGTCACCCTGCGCCATGCGAGCGCGCGGAGCGAACTGGCGCTGCGCTCGCAACTCGTGAGCAAGGTCGTGGCCGACGTGCTCAACGACCCCGAGACCGGCGCCCAGATCCAGAGCCAGTCGCGCTTCGCGCTGGCCCGGTTCTCCCGCGACCAGGAGCTGGAGGCCGACCGCATCGGCGTGCGCACCCTGGCGCGGGCCGGCTACGACCCCTTCGCGGCCGGGCGCTTCCTGACGGCCCTGAGCCGGACCACCGCCATGAAGACCGGCACCGGGGTCGCGGGGGAGCCCGACATGCTCGCCACCCACCCGGGCACCGCCGAGCGCATCACCCTCGTCACCCGCGCCGCCCGGCTGATCGGGGCGCCGGGCCTCGGGGTCGACGAGCGCGCCCGCTACCTCGCGGCCATCGACGGCATCGCCTACGGCGACAACCCCACCGATGGGGCGGTGCGGGCCAAGCGGTTCCTGCACCCCAACCTCGGCATCGCCTTCGATGTGCCCGACGGTTTCTCCGTCGACAACACCCGCAGCGCGGTGCTGGGCACCACCAACGAAGGCAGCCGCCGGCTCCTGTTCGACCAGGTCGACACCACGATCGGCCAGGGCCTCGACGAGGTGCTCAAGGCGACCTGGAACGACGGGCTCGAGGGCAGCGAGAACCGGATCGTGGCCGGCAACCCGGCGGTCACCGCGGTCTCGCGCGGCAAGGAGTGGACCTTCCGCCTGGCGGCGATCCGGGTCGGCGAGCGCACCTTCCGCATGATCATGGCGGCCAAGGGCGCCACCGACCCCGATCCGGCCTTCCGCCGCTGGATCGAGAGCCTCGCCCCGGTGAGTGCGGCCGAGACGCAGTCGCTGCGCCCCTCGCGCATCCAGGTGGTCACGGCCGCCCCCGGCGAGACCGCCGAGGTGCTGTCCCGGCGCATGGCGGTGCAGGACCGGGCGCTGGACCGCTTCCTCGTTCTCAACGGCCTCGAACGGGGTGCCGGCCTGAGGCCGGGCCAGGGCTACAAGCTCGTGGTGGAATGAGGGATTGCCGCTCGGACGAGCGGCAAGCCGTATCACACTGCCCGCAGGCCCTGCCCTCCGGGGCCGGCCTGAGGCCGCGTCCGCGCGCGGAACCGGGTCCGGACCGCCCTGGCTGCTTGCTCGACGCTGGGGAAGACGGTGCCGTCGAGGGGGTCGAAGTCCCGGCGTGACGAGAAGAAGCGCACGCCGCCGTGCTCGGGCACGGCGATGCCGGCGGTGATCTCGCCGATCTCGATCACGCGGGTGGGGGCCGGCTCGCGGTGCAGCCGGTTGCCGGCGCGGCCGGCGAGATGGTCGACGAAGGGATCGTCGAGCTGGGGGGTCAGGCCCGGGTTGGACCGGGACGGGGCGAAGGCGAACTGAAGCTGAGGCATGACGAAAACTGCTCTTCGATGAGAGCCGACTGTCGCGTCGGACCGGGGCGGGGAACGGGTTCGGCGGTGGCGGCGTCGATCAGCGTCGACAGCAGCCCTGCGAACGGCCCCGGCCACGGGACAGTCTCGGTCTGGGGAAGGAGGAAGCCACGGCAAGTCATCCTTTATCCGACAAGGACCACGAGCGGTCTTGAGCCTCGTGATGCTTTAGCGTTTGGTGACGCGGCGCAAGCGATCCACTTCAAATCACCGCGGTGGCCGTAAGGCAAGACTGATGTCTTGCCTGTCAGACCACGCAGGAAAGATGCGTTGCGGAGCCTTGTCCGTCAACGGAGCGATCTTTCGTATTTCACGTGAAACAGGGCAGGACCGCCCCCGTTCGGGCCCCGCGGCGACCCCTTCGTTCGGCGGCGGCGGTTTTCGGCCTTCCCGCGCGGCTACAGGCCGGCGTCCTGCGTCTGGCGGAAGACCTGCCCGTGGGCGCAGTAGCCCTCCACGATCTCGCGCATCAGCGCGCGCTTGCCCGCGTCGAGGGGCGCGAGGATGCGGGCGGGGCGGCCGCCCCAGAGGTGGCCGCCGTCGAGGAGCTGGCCCGGGTCGGTGGTGGCGCCGCCGGCCAGCATCACGTCGTCGGCGATCACCGTGCCCGGCGCCACGACGCAGCCGATCCCGATGAGGCTGCGCGCCCCGATCCGGCAATCGGCCAGGCGCACGTTGTGGGCGATGGTGGTGTCGCGCCCGATGACGATGCCCTCGCCCCGGCTGCGCAGGACGCTGTTGTCCTGGATGTTGGTGTCGGCCCCCACCACGATCGGCCCGACCTCGGCGTCGAGCAGGCAGGAGAACAGCACGCTCGATCCCGCGCCGAGCGCGATGCGGCCGCGCAGGCGGGCGGTGCGGGCGACGAAGACGCTGTCCTCCACCTCCGGCGTATCGCCCTGCGGCGGCGCGGGCGTCTCGCCCGAGGCCTCGCGCAGGCGCTCGGCCCGCTCGGCGAGTTCGGGGGCGTCGATCGGGCGGATCGGCTTGGCCGGGCTGCCGCCGTAGACGAAGCCGGCTGGCAGGCGCGCGCGCGGAAACACCGTGGCACCCGCCTCGATCACGACGCCGTCCTCCACCACCGCCCCGTCGAGGACGATCACGTCGTCCTCGATCACCACGTCCGAGCCCACCGTGCAGGCATGGACCACGGCGTTGCGGCCCACCGTCACCCGGTCGCCGACCGTGGTCCCGAGGGTCTTGGTGGCGATGTGGACGGTGGAGCGGTGGCCGAGCCAGAACCGGTCGCCGAGCACCACGGTCTGGCCGTCGGCGCGGATGACGCTGTCGTCCCCTAGCCAGGCCTGCGCCCCGAGGGTGGCCATGCCGATGACGGTGCTGGCACGGCCGCACCACACCGGTCGCGCGGAAAACACCGGCCGGACGCCGTCGTGGGGCAGGATCAGGTCTGGGCTCACGCGAGCGTTTCCTCGAAAAGGCCGATCAGCCGGGACCTGCCGGGTGCCGCAGCGTGAATTCGCCGCTCCGGTCTGACAAGCCATGGAGGGCAGGGTATGTCCCGTCGATGCCGGGTAAAATCGGCCCCTTGCCGAAAATGGCAAGTTCGCAAGCCCGGATTTCGCGAACCCGGATTGCGCGAGCCCGTCTTTCGACACGCACGAGGTCCACCGTGACGACGTCCCCGGTCAGCATCCAGAGCGCCCCCTTCGACACCGCCGCCGAGATCGCGGCCCTGTCGGACGCCCTGCACGGGCGGGTCGGGGCCATCGTCACCTTCTGCGGCCTGTGCCGGGACGAGGGCGGGCGCCTCACGGCGCTGGAACTCGAGCATTACCCCGGCATGGCCGAGGCCGAGATCGGGCGGGTGGTGGAGGAGGCGCGCGCGCGCTGGCCCCTCGACGGGGTGCGCGTCGTCCACCGCCACGGGCTCGTGGCCCCCGGCGACGGCATCGTGCTGGTGGTGACGGCCTCGTCCCACCGCATCGCCGCCTTCGAGGCGGCGAGTTTTCTGATGGACTACCTCAAGACCCGCGCGCCGTTCTGGAAGCGCGAGCACCTCGCCGACGGCACCACCGGCGGCTGGGTCGAGGCGACCCGGGCCGACGACGACGCGGCCGGGCGTTGGGCTTGAGGCGATGCGCGCCGGCGAGCAAACGCGTCATCCTGCCGGGGCTTTCGGGGTCGCGCAGGTTCTCGATGCAAGACCGGTGACCACGTCTGCTCCGGTCAAAACCCGATCCGCTTGCCTGTTCGAGGGGCTGCTTACGACCCTGAGCGGAAGCTCTTCCTCCACTGGTTCAAGGGGGCGCATCGGCATAGCTCTGCGCGGACGGCGGGTAATTGATTTGCTGTTCTTCGCCTCGCCAGATGCCCCAAAACACGGGGCGCTTTCCAAGACGATGGATAATCTTGCCTGCAATATAAAAAGGATACCCTACATTATTTGCATCTGGACCATTGTCACAACTTCCGCCACCGCGATTACCAATGATGATAAACTCCGACACGCCGTCGAAGCCTTTTAATGCCGAAATGACCTTTGCCTCCGAATAAACGTGATTGTAGTATCGCTCTATTTTGATATGAGCGATATCTGTGACGTGTTCGATATTTTTTGGTGGCTCATTGAGCAACACCCTTGTTCCCCCGTCATTGCTGAAACAAGCCTCCGCGGGACCGAGCGGATTGCAGATTGCCACGAAGGCAAGGCTTCCAGCGAGGAATAGCTTTGTTGGCATGTCCGATCCTAAAGGAGAGCACTCCAAGTAGGGCTTATAGTAGCGCCACCCGCTTGGGTCCGCTTCCCACCCTGAGCAGCCCTTCGCGTGGTCGAGCGGCTCGGGTTCCGACCCCCAGACCTGCCGAGGGTTCGTCCGCCAGCGCCGCCCGCGCAACCCGGCGCCGCTGCCGCCTCGTGCGATCCCCCTATGCGTCCCGAGCGGTCGCCTGCGTGTCGGGAGCGGGCGCCTCGGGGGCGCGTCTGCCGATCCGGCGCAGCATCCGGCGGCTTTCGCGCAGGCGGTCGAACAGGGCCGGGTGGCGCTGGAGGGTGGCCTTGGCGCCGCGCAAGGCCCGTTCGGCGGCCAGGATGGCGTGGCCGCGCAGGCTGCGGGCGTGGGCGACCTCCATGAGGTCGTGGGCCACGGGCCGGAAGCCGTTCTTGTAGGGCAGGTCGCCGATGGTGAAGTCGAGGTAGGTCAGGCCCTGGCGGCGGGCCCAGACCATGATCTCGGCCACGATCAGGATGCCCGGCGAGCAGCCCTTCCAGGGCTCCCCGGCCATGGCCAGGATGATGCCGTGGAAGGCGCCGTGGTGGCACAGGCCGTAGGCGGTGGCGATCCATTCGCCGCCGACCGCGATGCCGAAGACGCGCACGAGGCCGTCCGGGCCGCCGTTGAGCGCGGCCGCGCGGTAGAAATCCACCACCTCGGGCCGGTCGAGGAGGTCGAACCGGCCGAGCTCGCGAAACCGGTCGCGGCGCTGGCGCAGGAGGGCCTCGAACAGGTCGGTCACCTCCGCCTCGGTGCGGGCCTCCACGAAGCGGGCCTCGCCGATGGCGGCCAGGCGCTTGCGCCGCTTCTCGATGTCCTTGGCCATCGACTTGCTGCAGACGCGCTTGATCAGCGTCTCGGGGTCGCCCTCGATGACGAGCCCGGAGGCGCGCATGGGGATGACCTGCGCCTCGGGCAGGAGGGCCAGGGGGTTGGGGGTGCCGAAGATCGATTGCGTGATGCGGGTGATCCGCACGAGGTCGGCCTTCGGCAGCACGGCGCGCACCGCCTCCCAGGCCAGCACCGCCTCGGCGGGGGAGAGCACGACGCCCGGGGCCATGATCGGCGCGGCGTAGTCGCAGACGCCCAGATCGAGCCACTGGATGGTGGTGGTGCCGCGCTTGCGCAGGCGCGCGAGCGGCAGGAGCATCACCGGGCGGCCGCTCTCGGCCTCGTCGACCTGGACGATGAGCGGGGTTGCGCCCGAGCCCGGCACGAGCTTGTCCGTCACCGCCTCGGCCCATTCGAGCCGCTGGTAGGCGGTGCAGGCGCCCTCCGCCTGCAGCCTGCGCCAGAGCGGCGCCGCCGCCGCGAGGTCGGGGTGGAGGCGGGCGCGGTAGGCGGGCGCCGCCGCGCCGCGGGGGCCTGCCGCCTCCGTGGGGTCGCCGGCGGCGAGGGTCGCGCCCGGCCCGGCGGGGATGGGGCCGTCGGCCGCCTGGACGTCGAAGGTCATCGCCATGAGGGTGCGGTCGCCGGATGGAGGGGCCCGTCCCCGGAACGGACGGGAGGGAGGGCAGCGGCCGACAGGATCGCCCGCCGGCAGTAGAGGAGGACCACCAGTTCCGAGGCGACGACGCCCAGCAGCGACCAGGCCGGGGTCGCCAGCCACAGCAGCAGGCCGACGAGGCCGATGCCGAAGGCGGCGCTGGCCAGCGCCACACGGGCCAGCGCCCGGAACTCGCCGCGGGTCTCGAGCAGGGTCTTGGGCCCGACGTAGAGCATGGTCGCCGTCACCGTCGCCCAGACCAGGAGCGCGATCAGGCCGAGCGGCTCGCCCGCGAACCGCCCGGCGAACAGTTGGCTCTCGATGAGCCGCAGGGTCGCGGCCAGGAAGACGCCGTAGCCGAGGCAGCCGGCCAGCAGCAGGCCGGTGGAGAGGGCCATGAGGTGGCGCAGGCGGGCGCCGTCGCCCCAGGCGAGGCTGGCGGCCATCTCCGGCTGCATCAGGTTGACGACGACGGAGGCCGAGAGCCGCAGAGGCGAGAACAGCACCAGGGTCGCGGCGATGGGGGCATAGGCCGCCGGCCCGGCGAGCAGGGCGACGAGGAGGGTCTGGCCCTGCGCCTGGATATTGGCGGTGGCGACCCCCGCCACCGACCAGGCGAGGGAACGCCACAGGCCGCGGTAGCGCCGCAGCACGTGGCGCCCGAGGCTGATGCGGACCGGCTCGCGGAACGCGGCGAGGCCCGCGAGGATGGCGATGCCGTGGGCGGCGGCCAGCACCGCGAGGCTGCCGGGCAGGACGAGGTCGGCGCGCGCGCCGGCGAGGAGGCAGGCGAGCAGCACCGTCCCGGTCCCGGCGAAGGTGGCGTCGCTGATGCCGGCGATGCCGGGCCGGCGGCAGGCGAACAGCATGTTGCGCAGGTAGCTGCGCAGGCACCACAGCCCGACGAAGGCCCCGCCCGCCGCCGCGGTGGCGGCCCCGAGGGGAATCGCCAGGACGAGGGCGGTGCCGAGCCCCATGGCCAGGGACAGCAGGGCCGCGCCGGAGCCGAAGGTGACGGCCTGGGCCCGCATCGCCCGGGCGCCGCGGGCCTGCGGGATGAAGACGCTCGCCGGCATGCCGGCCACCGCCCGCACGAAGGTGAGCGCGATGCCGCCGATCAGGAAGACGATGGCGAACAGCCCGTAGTCGTGCGGGACCAGGGCATGGACCAGGGCGATGTTGAGGCCGAAGTGAAAGACGCTCTGGAGCACCTCGCCCCCGAGCATCAGGACGAAGCGGCGCCCGAGCCGGACGAGGTCGCGCCGGCCGCCGGGTTCGGCGGCGGCACCCGCGAGGGAGGCGGTGTGTTGGCGGATCATGGGTGGACCACCGCCGGGGCGGCCGCGCGGGGCTTGCGTGCGAGGCGGGGGGCGAGCATGGCGGAAAAGGCCCGGCCCACCGCCGCCTCGCTGAACAGGGTCTCGAAGCGCCGGCGGGCGGCGGGCGCACGGGCGGCGAGCGACCCCGGGTCGGCGACGATCGCCGCCAGGGCGGTACTGAGCGCGGCGGCATCGTCGGGGGGCACGGTCCAGCCGGTGCGCCCGGCCTCCACCACCTCGACGAGGCCGCCGATGGCCGAGACCACGGGCGGGCGCCCGTAGGCCATCGCCTCGATCGCCACCCGGCCGAGCGATTCGGGCAGGCGCGAGGGCACGACGACGACATCGGCCCAGCGGTAGTGGGGCGCCGGGTCGGGGTCGAACGGGCGCAGGGTGATGCGCCCGTCCATGCCGGAGTCACCGATGCGGGCGGCGAGCGCCGCCTCGCGGGCGGCGTCCTCGAAGGCGCTGCCGACGATCCTGAGTTCGATCCGCGCCCGCACAGCCGCCGGCAGGGCCGCGATGGCGTCGAGCAGCACCTCCTGGCCCTTGATGCGGCTGATGCGGCCGAGCATCAAGAGGCGCAGGGGCCGGGTGCCGTCGTAGGTGACCGGCTCGGGCGCGGCCGGGCCGGCGATGCCGTTGTAGATCACGCGGGTGTCGGCGCAGGCCGGCAGGGCGAAGGCCGCCCGCGTCGCCTGCGAATTGAACACCACCTCGGCCCCGCTCCAGCGCACGAGCAGGCGCAGGACCCTGCGCACCAACCCCTCGGGGATCTCGTGGACGTGCAGGATGGTCCGGCCGGGAAACAGCCGCGCGGCGATCAGGTAGTCGGCCACCACCGTGGTGTTGACGTAGACGAGATCGCAGGTCGCTAGCCGCCGGGCGGCCCTGGCCAGCGCCAGGGGTAGGCGCAGCAGGCCGAGGGTGGCCAGACGCGCCAGGCCGCGCCGGCGCAGGATCCACAGCGGCTCGTACAGGATCTCGTCGGCCAGGCCATGCAACAGGTCGAGGATCGGGCCGGGCCGGGGCAGGACGACGGTGATGCGCGCATCGGGGGCCAGCGCCCGGATCGTGCGGACGCTCTCGGCGAAGCACCGGTCCGAGCCGTAGAGTTCGTAGCCCTGATGGATGCAGGCGATGTGCATCGGTGTCCCCGTGGCCCCATCCGGAGCGGATGCGGGGCTCGAATTCTCTACCCGACAGGTCGTGAGCAAATCGTAGCTTTGACGGGAAACATGCGATCGGAACGAATGCATCGCGGGCGGTAAGGATGATTTAGGCGTTGCCGGTGCAGGGTTTGATGACTGCCGGCGCGAATTCCACGGGTCGCGGCGGCGCCGAACCAGAGCCACGCCGCCATGACGACCACGCGCCGGCCTTCCATGCTGATCCTCGGGACGCGTGGCGTCCCGGCGGCGCACGGGGGTTTCGAGACCTTCGCCGAACGCCTCGCCCTGCACCTGGTCGAGCGCGGCTGGGACGTGGGCGTCTACTGCCAGCGCGACGTGAGCGCGGTGACGGAGCGGTTCTCCAGCACCTACTGGCGCGGCATCGAGCAGATCCATGTGGAGGTGGCCTCCACCGGCCCGGCCGGGACCCTCGACTTCGACGCCCATTGCGTGCGCGACGCCGCCGACCGCGACGGCGTCTGCCTGGTGCTCGGCTACAACGGGGCGGTGTTCCTGCCGTATCTGCGGCTGGCCGGCTCCAAGATCATGACCAACATGGACGGCATCGAGTGGCGCCGCCCGAAATGGAGCCGGGCCGTGAAGGCGTGGTTCTGGATCAACGAGTGGATCGCCGCCTGGTCGTCGCAGCGCCTGGTCGCCGACCATCCCGTCATCGCCGACCACATCGCCACCCGGCGCCCGCGCAAGGCCATCGCCACCATCCCCTACGGCGGGCAGGAGGTGCTCGGCGCCCCCCTCGCCCCGGTGGAGGCCCTGGGCCTGACGCCGGGCCGCTACCTGATCTCGGTGGCGCGCATCGAGCCCGACAACAGCATCCTGCCCATCGTCGAGACGTTTTCGCGGCGCCCGCGCGGCATGACGCTCGCGGTGCTCGGCCGCCTCGACGACGCCAACCCCTATCACCGGGCGGTGCGCGCGGCGGCGGGCGGGGAGGTGCTGTTCCCCGGCCCGATCTACGACCCGCCGTCGCTGCAGGCCCTGCGGTTCCACGCCCGCGCCTACGTGCACGGGCACACGGTGGGAGGCACCAACCCCTCGCTGGTCGAATCCCTGTGGGCGGGCAACCCGGTGATCGCCCACGCCAACGCCTACAACGCCTGGACGGCGGGGCCCGAGCAGCTGTTCTTCTCGGATGCCGACGACCTCGACGCGGCCATCGCCACGGCGCTCGGCGACGACGCCTGGGTCGCCCGGGCCGGTGCGGCCGCCCGCGTGCGAGCCTCGCGGGATTTCGCCTGGAGCGACATCCTCAAGGCCTACGAGCAGGAGCTGCTCGTGCTCGGCGGCTACGCCGCCGCCCCGGCGCTGGCGCCGGTCATGGACGGCGCCCTCGGCCTGCCGGCGGAAGAGATGGTGCGGTGACCCCGGAGGGAACGCTCGGCCGCCGGGCGTTTGTCACGCAGGGGCTGGCGGCTGGGCTTTCGGCGGCGGGGTTTGCCGCCCTGCCATCCCACGCTTTGGCGCAGGCCCGGATGCCGCGGCTGCGGCGGGGCATCAACGTCTGGCCGTGGTTCTCCCTCACCAAGGAATATCCCGCCCCGCGCACCGACTACGCCTGGCCGCCCTACCAGGACCAGCGCCCGGTGCCGCGCCCCGCCGACCTGCGCAGGCTGCGCACGGCGGGGTTCGACTTCCTGCGGATCCCGGTGGACCCCGGCCCGTTCCTGGCCTTCGGCCAGCCGCAGCGGGGTGCCCTCCTCGGGCTGCTCACGGACGCGGTGACGCGAAGCCTCGACGCCGACCTGTCGGTGGTGGTCAACCTGCAGATCAACGAGGCGACCCACCATTTCACCTCATCCCGCCTGATCGCCGGCACGCAGGCCCCCGATTTTGCCGGCTACGGGGCGCTGGTCGGCGAGGTCGCCGGAGCCCTGGCGCGCATCGGGGGCGGGCGGGTGGCGCTGGAACCGGTCAACGAGCCGCCGCAGGGCTGCGGTTCGGCCGAATGGGACGGCGTGCAGCTCGCCCTGCTGCGCCGGGCCCGCGCGGCCGCGCCCGGCCTGCCCCTGGTGGCCACCGGCGCCTGCGGCGGCATGATCCCCGGCCTCGAAGCGCTCGATCCGGCCCCGATCCTGGCGCTGGCACCGGTGTTCTTCACGTTTCACTATTACGAGCCCTACCTGTTCAGCCACCAGGGCGCGCCCTGGATGCGCGAGCCGGTCTACCGGGCGCTCAACGCAGTGCCGTGGCCGGCCTCGGCCGGGTCCCTCGAGGCGACCCTGGCGGCGGTGCGCCGGCGCATCGCCGCCGACACCGTGCTGTCGGCGGCGGCCAAGGCCAGCGCCTACGCCGAGACCGAGCGGGTGCTGACCCAGTATTTCGACGCCTGGCCGGACCGGCCGTTCGTGGACCACGCGATGGCGCGGGTGAGCGCCTACGCCCGCCGCCACGCCATCCCGCCCGAGCACATCGTCCTCGGCGAATTCGGGGCCCTGCGCTCGGACGCCCGCTACGTCGCCGCCCCCGCCCCGGACCGCGCCCGCTACATCCGCGACGTGCGCCTGAGCGCGGAGGCCGCTGGCTTCCCCTGGGCGTTCTGGAACCTGTTCGACGGCATGGGCCTCATCGACGACACCACGCGGGTGTTCGACCGCGCCATCGCGGATGCGCTCGGGGTCGGCGCGCCGGATTAACGCCGCCGTGCCGAAACGACCCGATCCCCCGGCGGCAGCGGCCGGAACATCACCAGCATCAGAACCGCGAACTTCATCATCAGCGTGGTCTTGCCCGCGATGCTCTCGGAGGTGTTGAGGAGCAGCGCGAACACGATCACCGGCAGGGCTGTGCCGGGCCGGCAGCGGCGGATCACCTCGGTCATGAACAGGACCACGGCGATGGTGAGCAGGGCCGTCATGAACACGCCCTGGTAGAGCACCATGCGGATGATCGGGTTCTCGATGCCCCATTCGAGGCCGCTGATGCGGCGCAAGCTATCGACGAGCGCCGTGTCGGGGCCGAACATCAGGTCGCGCAAGGGGATGCGGCCGAACAGTTCGAACATCTCGACGCGGGCGTTGGCGCTGCCGCCGTCCGAGACGAAGCGCTGCAGCAGCTTGTCGAAGAAGCCGCCCACCGCCAGGCCCACCACCGCCACCGGCGCCACGGCGAGGACGACGAGGAAGATGCCGGCCCCCAGGAGCGGCACCCTCCCCGAGCGCAGCACGCGAAGGCCCTGCACGAGGGCGTAGGCGCCGCCGAAGACGAGGCAGGCGACGATGGCCGAGCGGCCGCCGAAGGTCACCAGCGCCACGAGCTGGAGCGCGATCATCGGCAGGCGCAGGGCGGCGGGGATCGCCGAGCCGCCGCCGGCCTGGAGCGCCATGAGATAGAGCCCGGTGACGGTGGCGTTCACCAGCGGGTGCCCCTGCAGCGCCGCCGAGCGGGTGTCGGTGGGAAACACCGCGCCGTCGAAGCGGTAGGGGAACACCAGGGTGCCGGTGAGGAATTCGGCGAGCCCGAGCAGGGCGTTGGCGAGCATGACGAGGTGGAGCGCCTGCTCCATCCGGCGCAGGCCCCGGCCGTCGAGGTTGGCCATCACCGGCACCAGCAGGGCCGGGCCGACGTAGGTGTCGATGGAGCCGGCGAGCCCGCTCGCCCCGCGCAGGGCGATGTGGGCGGCCATCGACAGGGCGACCACCAGCAGGAACAGGCTGGCCGGGCAGGCCTGGACCGAGCGCACCAGGAACCCGACCGGGTCGCCGTTGGTGAGGAGCGACCAGGCGAACAGCAGCACCGCGCAATAGGTCGCCGGGTGGATCTTGGCCGCGGCACTGCCCGAAAGGCCGTCGTAGTTCAGGCCGGCGTACCAGAGCATGCCGCCCGAGACGCCGAACAGCAGCACGGTGGTCAGCACCAGGGCCGCCACCGGCGCCGAGCGTCGCACGCTCACCGGCCGCGAGGCCTGGGCCGAAAAGACCGGCGCTTCGAAGGCGGGCGTCCGGTTCGGCCCGGCGGGGGACGCGGTGCGGCTGCGCATCGGCCCCTCAGGCGGCCCGCGAGACCAGGACGCCGGCCGAGATCGGGCGCCCGTTGAGGATGGCCGCCTCGGTGGCGTCGAGGAGGTCGCGCTGCGTGGTCACGCCGGCGTCGGCCACCAGCAGCACCGCGTCGGCCAAGACCATCAGCGGGGTCGCCTGCAGGCTCTCCACCAGGGCGCCGCCCTCCACCACCACGAGGTCGAAGCGCCGCCCGACCTCGTCGAGGAAGCGTTCCTTCGCGTCGAGGTCGGTGACCTCGCCGCGCTTCTGGCGGCCGAGCCCGAGGGTGCGGATGCCGCTGGCGGGCTGGGCCCGGATCACCGTGTTGAGGCTGCGCTCGCCGCGCAGCACGTCGAGGAAGCCCGGCGAGGCGCCGCCCTCGCGCAGGTCCGTCTCGATGTAGAGCACGCGCAGGCCGCGGGCCTCGGCCACGGAGGCCAGGAGATGCGCGATCCGGCGGCGGGCGGTGTCGTCGCCCCGGCTCGAGGTGACGAAGACGCTGCCGATGGTCTCGCCGCCGCGGCCGCGCAGGGCGAGCATGCGCCCGAGCAGCAGGCTCACCGCATGGACGTCCGGCCCCCCGGCGGCGGCGGGTTTGGCGCTCCCCGCCCTGGCGGTGGTGGCCTTCAGCGGAACCACCCCGAGGACGGGGGCGTCGGCCAGGGCCTGCATCTGGTTGCGCGAGAGCACGGTGGGGCTGAGGTACTCGCGCACCACCGCGAGCCCGGTGCCGAGCCCGAGGCCCGCCGCCAGGGCGCCGAGCGCGAACACGCCGGGCAGCGGCCAGCTCTTCTCCTGGGGCGGGTTGGCCAGCGAGATGATGCGGGCGTTGGTGGAATCGATGCCGGCCTGGTCGCGGATCTCGCGGGCGCGGGTGAGGAACGCGGTGTAGACGGTGCGGCTCGCCTCGACGTCGCGTTCGAGCTCGCGCAGGCGGATCGAGGCCTGCGACGTGGTGTTGGTCTCGCCCTGGAGGCGTTTCAGGCTGGCGGACAGGGACTTCTCGTTGGCCAGCGCCCGCTCGTAATCGGCCCGGGCCGAGCGGGCGAGGCGCCCGAGCTCGCCGGAGATGAGGTTGCGCACCTCCTGCATCTGCGCGCCGATGGAGACGATCGAGGGATGGCGGCCGCCGAGCTGGGTCGAGAGGTCCGCCTGCCGCTCGGAGAGTTCGGCGAACTGCTGGCGCAGCCGGGCGATCACCGGGGATTGCAGCGCCTCCGCCGTGGCCTCGGCGCCGCCGCCGGCCCTGCGGATCTGCTCGATCTGCTCGATGCGGGCCTTGAGCTCCGAGGCCTTGCTCTGGGCCGCGCTGAGCTGGATGTTGATGTCGCTCAGCTGCTGCTCGGTGACGAGGCGGCCGTTGGAGCGCACGAGGTCGTTCTGCGCGCGGAAGGTCTCGGCCCGGTCCTCGGCCTGGCGCACCCGCTCGCGCTGCTCGTCGAGCCGGCTCGTGAGTTCGTCGGAGGCCCGCCGGGAGGCCTGCACCCGGGCGTCGGCGAGGTCGGCGAGATAGGCGCTCGCGATGGCGTTGGCCAGGCGCGCGGCCTTGGCGGCGGATTTGGCCGTGATGATGATGTCGATCACGAACACCTTGTCGGCACGCTTGATGGCCAGGCGCTTCTTGAGGGCGCGCAGGGTGCGCTCGTTCAGGTCGGCTGGGCTCTCGGCGGCCGGCGTTTTGCCCACCAGCCCGGCCAGGGCGTCGGTGACGGCGGAGAAATCCCCCCGTCCCGCGAACTCGGGGTCGGCGGTGAGGTCGGTGGCGGCGATGGCGCGCCCGAGCACGCTGGCCGATTCGATCAGCCGGACCTGGCTCTCCACCTGCGTGATGCCGCCGTCGGGCGCCACCGAGACCGGATTGATGTCGTTGGTCATCACCGTGCGGTCGCGCGGGTCGATCAGGATCTGCGAGGTGGCGGTGTAGAGGGAGGGCGTGGTCAGCCCGTAGGCGAGGGCCACCGCCACAAGGACGAGGGGGGTCCACAGGATCCAGCCGCTGCGGCGCCGCAGGATGCGCCAGAGGTCGCCGATCTCGGCGGTGCGGTCGAGCTCGGGCCCGGCGAAGTTGACCGCCGGCCCGCCGGCCACCGCCATGGCCCGGCCCCGCGCCCCCATCGTGCTTTCGAACTGCGTCATGGCCTACCGGTCGCCTGTGACACGGCTCCGGCGCGGACGCTCCCGAGGGAGGAACCGCCGCCGGACCGAGGTCGCCAACCACCCGACGCTACGAGACGATTCACCAAGCCGAGGTTTCCGGCCGGCGCGGATCTGCCGACATGGTGAATGCGGCGCTAACGGCGGTTTCGCGCGGCGACCCGCCGAACCTTTGTGCGGCCGCGCCGGAAACTTGTGCGGCCGTTGGCTCGTGCCCGGACGAAGGTGCATTGACCACCGGCCCGCGAATGGGACATTCCAGCAGGGACCGAGCACGGGACGCGACGAGGGCAAGGCCGCCGCATGGAATTCTTCGCCCAGCAGCTCATCAACGGCCTGACGCTGGGGTCCATCTACGGCCTCATCGCCATCGGCTACACGATGGTCTTCGGCATCATCGGCATGGTCAACTTCGCCCACGGCGACGTCTTCATGCTCTCGGCCTTCGTCGCGCTGATCGTGTTCCTGGCGCTCACCACCTGGGTCGGCCTCGTCTCGGTGCCGCTGGTCTTCGTCATCGTGCTGGTCTGCGCCATGGCGGTCACCGCCCTGTGGGGCTGGGCGATCGAACGGGCCGCCTACCGCCCCTTGCGCGGCTCGTTCCGCCTCGCGCCGCTGATCTCGGCCATCGGCGTCTCGATCTTCCTGTCGAACTTCGTGCAGGTCGTGCAGGGCGCGCGCAACAAGCCGGTGCCGCCGCTCGTGCGCGACGTCGTGGTGCTCTACCAGCGCGACGACTACATGGTGACCCTGTCCTACAAGCAGATGCTGATCATGGTCACCACGGCGGTGCTGCTCGCCGGGTTCTGGTACCTCGTCCAGAAGACGCCGTTCGGCCGGGCCCAGCGCGCCTGCGAGCAGGACCGGCGCATGGCCGCGCTGCTGGGCATCAACGTCGACCGCACCATCTCGCTGACCTTCGTGCTCGGCGCGGCCCTGGCCGCCGTCGCCGGCACTCTCTACCTCCTCTACTACGGCGTGGTCTCGTTCTCGGACGGCTTCGTGCCCGGCGTGAAGGCCTTCACCGCGGCCGTGCTCGGCGGCATCGGCTCGCTGCCGGGCGCCGTCATCGGCGGGTTGATCATCGGCCTCATCGAGACGTTCTGGTCGGCCTATTTCTCGATCGAGTACAAGGACGTGGCCGCCTTCCTGATCCTGATCATCGTGCTGATCTTCAAGCCGTCGGGCATCCTCGGCCGGCCGGAAGTGGAGAAGGTCTGACGTGGCGCAAGCCTATCCTTCTCCCGCCTCCCCTTCCCCCGCCCTTTCCGCCGGAGCGCCCCCCCGCCGGGACGCCTCGCCGTATCCGGAGATCCTCAAGGACTGCGCGCTGTTCGCCCTTGTGACCCTGGGGCTCTCGATCCCCATCGTCGCCATCCGCACCGACCTCGGCCAGGGCACCGGCCTCTTCCTCACCACCCGCTGGGGCGCCGTGGCGGTTTTGTGCGCGGCGGTGTTCGCCTTGCGCCTCGTGCAGCGCCTGATCCTGCTGCGGGTCGGGCGGCGCCGGACCGCGGCGCAGGCGCGCCAGGCCGCCAGCGGGCTCGCCGCCCCCGTGAGCCGGCTCGCCGCGATCCTGTCGCCCCTGACGCTGGGCCTCGCGCTGTTCCTGCCCGTCCTGGCGGTGGTCGGCGGCGGCGGCCTCAGCGAGGGCCGCTACTGGATCGATCTGGGCATCCTCATCCTCACCTACGTCATGCTCGGCTGGGGGCTGAACATCGTGGTCGGCCTCGCGGGCCTGCTCGACCTCGGCTACGTCGCCTTCTACGCGGTGGGGGCCTACACCTACGCCCTGTGCGCGACGGTGTTCGGCCTGTCGTTCTGGGTCTGCCTGCCGCTCGCCGGCCTGTTCGCGGCGGCCTTCGGCGTCCTGCTCGGCTTTCCGGTGCTGCGCCTGCGCGGCGACTACCTCGCCATCGTGACCCTGGCCTTCGGCGAGATCATCCGCCTCGTCCTCATCAACTGGGTCGACTTTTCCGGCGGGGCCGCGGGCCTGTCCTCGATCCCCCGCGCCAGCTTCTTCGGCATTCCCTTCACGGCCGGCGAAGGCGGGTTCGCCGCCACCTTCGGGCTCGACTTCAACCCGATGCACCGGGTCGTCTTCCTCTACTACCTGATCCTGGTGCTCGCGCTGATCACCAACCTCGTCACCCTGCGCATGCGCCGCCTGCCGCTGGGGCGCGCCTGGGAGGCCCTGCGCGAGGACGAGATCGCCTGCCGGTCGCTGGGCATCGACACCACCATGACCAAGCTCACCGCCTTCGCGCTGGGCGCGATGTTCGCGGGCTTCGCCGGCTCGTTCTTCGCCGTGCGCCAGGGCTTCGTCTCGCCTGAGAGCTTCAACTTCCTGGAGAGCGCGATCATCCTGGCCATCGTGGTGCTCGGCGGCATGGGCAGCCAGATCGGGGTCGCCATCGCCGCCATCGTCATGGTCGGGGCGCCCGAGATGCTGCGCAACCTCGGCTTCCTGAGCGCGGTGTTCGGCGAGGGTTTCGACCCGAACGAGTACCGCCTGCTCCTGTTCGGCCTCGCCATGGTGGCGATGATGGTGTTCCGCCCGCGCGGCCTCATCTCCGAGCGCGAGCCCTCGGTGCGCCTGAGCGAGCGGGCACGATGAGCAGGCTCGTCGATCCCATCCTGGTCGTCGACCACCTCACCATGCGCTTTGGCGGGCTGGTGGCGGTGGACGACCTCTCCTTCGCGGTCGGGCGCGGCGACATCACCGCGCTCATCGGCCCCAACGGGGCCGGCAAGACCACGGTCTTCAACTGCATCACCGGCTTCTACAAGCCGACCGAGGGCATGATCACCCTGCGCCGGGCCGACGGGTCGACCTACCTGCTCGAGCGCCTGCCCGGCCACGACGTCAACCGTCGCGCCGGGGTGGCGCGCACCTTCCAGAACATCCGCCTGTTCCCGCGCATGACCGTGCTCGAGAACCTGCTCGTGGCCATGCACAAGCCCCTGATGAAGGCCTCCGGCTTCAGCCTCGCGGGCATCCTCGGCTTTCCCGGCTACGCCCGCGCCGAGCGGGCCGGCATCGAGAAGGCGCGGGCCTGGCTCGAGCGCATCGATCTCGTCGAGCGTGCCGACGACGAGGCCGGCGACCTGCCCTACGGCGACCAGCGCCGCCTGGAGATCGCCCGCGCGATGTGCACCGACCCGGTGCTGCTCTGCCTCGACGAGCCGGCCGCCGGCCTCAACCCGCGCGAATCGGCCGACCTCAACACCCTGCTGCGCCTGATCCGCGACGAGCACGACACCTCGGTGCTCCTGATCGAGCACGACATGTCGGTGGTGATGCAGATCTCCGACCGGATCGTGGTGCTCGACTACGGCCTCAAGATCGCCGACGGCACCCCCGACCAGATCCGCACCGACACCCGCGTCATCGCCGCCTACCTCGGGGTCGACGACGAGGAGGTCGAGGCGGTGGAGGCCGAAGTCGGGCTCACGGGGACGCAGGCATGAAGAGCCCAGCATGAGCGTCGCCGGCATCAACGTCCTCGTGGAGGAAACCCGGGCCGCCCAGGCCAGGGCGGCGCTGCCGCTGCTGAGCGTGCGCGGGGTCTCGACCTACTACGGCAGCATCCGCGCCCTGAAGGGGGTCGACCTCGACGTCAACGAGGGCGAGATCGTCGCGCTCATCGGCGCCAACGGGGCCGGCAAGTCGACCCTGATGATGACGATCTTCGGCAGCCCGCAGGCGCGCGACGGCTCCATCACCTATGCCGGCCGCGACATCACCCGGCTGCCCACCCACGAGATCGCGCGCCTCAACATCGCGCAGTCGCCGGAAGGGCGGCGCATCTTCCCGCGCATGACCGTGCGCGAGAACCTGCAGATGGGGGCGGCCGTCAACGGCGGGCGCCATTTCGCGGAAGACCTGGAGAAGGTCTGCACCCTGTTCCCGCGCCTGGCCGAGCGGATCGACCAGCGCGGCGGCACCATGTCGGGCGGCGAGCAGCAGATGCTGGCCATCGCCCGCGCCCTGATGAGCCGGCCGCGCCTGCTGCTCCTCGACGAGCCCTCGCTCGGCCTCGCCCCCCTGGTGGTCAAGCAGATCTTCAACGCGGTGCGCGACCTCAACCGCACCGACGGGCTCACCGTCTTCATCGTCGAGCAGAACGCCTACCACGCCCTCAAGCTGGCGCACCGCGGCTACGTCATGGTCACGGGCACCATCACCATGAGCGGCACCGGCAAGGCGCTGCTGGACGATCCGCAGGTGAAGGCGGCCTATCTCGAAGGAGGCCAGCATTGACCGAGGACATCCCCCACGATCTGCCCACTCTCTGGGTGTTCGTCCTCGTCACCGTGATCTTAGGCGGCGGGGCGGCCTGGATGACGGGGGCCGGCATCGCGCGCGGGTGGCGGCCGTTCTGGCAGTGCCTGCTGGCGCTGCTGCTCGTGGCGGCGGTCGCGCGCTTCCTGCACTACGCGCTGTTCGAGCAGCCGCTGCTCTCAGGGATGGGCTTTGCCCTCGACGCCATGGTCATCCTCGCGATCGGGGCGGCGAGCTATCGTGCCACGCGCACGCGGCAGATGACGACGCAGTACCGCTGGCTCTACGAACGGACGGGCCCGCTGACTTGGCGGGTCCGCTGATCTGACGCCCGCGCACAACTTCGCTTTCACGCGGCCGGCGGGTGAGCCCGACCGGCCCAGAGGGGAAACACCGATGAGAACATTGCTCCGCACCGGCGTCGCACTCGGCCTCCTGATGTCGGCGACCCATGCCATGGCCGACATCAAGATCGGCATCGTCGCGCCGATCACCGGCCCCAACGCGGCCTTCGGCGCCCAGATCAAGAACGGCGCCACCCAGGCGGTGGAGGACATCAACAAGGCCGGCGGCATCAACGGCGAGAAGATCGTATTGTCGGTGGGCGACGACGCCTCCGACCCCAAGCAGGGCGTCTCGGTGGCCAACAAGTTCGCCTCGGAGGGCGTGAAGGCCGTGGTCGGCGCCTTCAACTCCGGCGTCTCGATCCCGACCTCCGACGCGCTGCAGGAGGCGGGCATCGTCCAGATCAGCCCCGCGTCCACCGCGATCAAGTTCACCGAGCGCGGCAACTGGAACACCTTCCGCACCTGCGGCCGCGACGACCAGCAGGGCGGCGTCGCCGGCGCCTACCTGGCGGACAAGTTCAAGGGCAAGAAGATCGCCATCGTCCACGACAAGAGCCCCTACGGGAAGGGCCTGGCCGACGAGACCCTGAAGGCGCTCAAGGCCAAGGGCGGCTCCAACGTGATCTACGAGGGCATCAACCCGGGCGAGAAGGACTTCTCGGCCCTCGTGTCGAAGCTCAAGCAGGCGCAGGTCGACGTGGTCTACTACGGCGGCCTGCACACGGAGGCCGGCCTCATCATCCGCCAGATGCGCGACCAGAGCCTGAACGCCCCGCTCATGGGCGGCGACGGCATCACCGACCGGGAGTTCGTGCAGATCGCCGGCCCGGGCGCAGAGGGCACCTACATGACCTTCTCGCCCGACGCCCGCAAGAACCCCAAGGCCAAGGCCATCGTCGACGCCTTCAAGGCGCGCAAGATCGATCCGGAGGCCTACACCCTCTATTCCTACGCCGCCGTGCAGATCCTCCAGGCGGCGATGACGGCCACCAAGTCTTCGGACGGCAAGAAGATCGCCGACTACATGCACCAGGGCAAGCCGTTCGACACGGTGATCGGCGACATCTCCTTCGACAAGAAAGGCGACATCACCCGGCCCGACTACGTGATGTACGTCTGGAAGAAGGCCCCCGACGGCTCGATCAACTACGCCGGCAACGAGATCGAGTAGTCGATCGCCAGCGGCGCCCCCCCTCCCCGCAAGGGGAAGGGGAGCGCCTTCAGGTGGGACGAGGCGGGGCGATCGAATCGCCGATCGCCGCCATAACGCCTTGCGCCGCCCGCGCGCCTTCCTCGTAGGCGCCGCCGGCGGTGCCCCATTGCAGGCGCGAGAGTGCTTCGCCGGCAAACCAGATCTTGTCCCCCACCGGTTCGGCGAGGGTGGCCCGGGCGCCGGCATGGCCCGGCGGCACCACCGCCCAGGAGCCGCGCGACCAAGGGTCGTGGCGCCACTCGCTCACCGCGGGGATCGCGAGGTCGTGGATGGCGCGGTGCCCGACGTGCTCGGCGAGCACGCTGCGGACGTAGCGGCGCACCCCGTCCGGCCCGCTCCCCGTCGCGTCGAGTTCGGCGGCGGCATGGACGTCGAGTTCGAAGAAGTGGAACGGCGTGCCGTCGATGCGGGTGAGGAGACCGGGGGGGTTGCGCCGCCCGCCGACCACGCTCGCCAGCCGGTCCGCCCCCCGGAACGGGCAGGACGGCCAGTGCAGCACCGCATGCTCGTAGATGCCGGTGGAGAACCCGTCGATGGCCGCGCGATGGGCCGGCGGCAGGGCCGGGGCGAACAGGGCGCCGCCGCGCAGGACCATCATCGGCACGGTGACGATCGCCGCCCTGGCCCGCAGGGTCTCTCCGCCGGCGGTGGCGATCGCCACCCCCTCCCCGCTCCAGTCGATCCCGGTGACGGCGGTGCCGAGCGCGATCGGCAGCCCCTGCGCGAGACGGGCGAGATAGCCGCCGAAGCCGCCGGCGATGAAGCGGTTGTCGCCGTATTCCATGCTGGGAAAGTCGTGCAGGGACACCTCGCTCAGGGCCTGGCCCGAGACGAGACCGTGGACGAGCGTCACCCGCTCGCCCCACGGCCCGAGGCCGGGGGGCAGCACGCTCGCGGCCGGCCGGTCGGGTCCGGGGCGGGCGGCCCCCTCGGTCATCGCCCGGTCGGCCAGGGCGAAGGCGCGACCGAGCGCGCGCTCCTCGTTGCGCCGCGCCCGGCGGCGCCCGACCCAGAGGTGGCTCTCCTGGGCCGCCACCCGCAACGGCTCGCCCCGCGCCTGCCCGAGGCGCACCAGCGGGTTGATCGGCCCGGCGTGCAGCCAGTGGCCGCCCAGATCGACCGGGTGGCCGCGCAGCCGGGTCGTCACCAGCCGGCCCCCGACCCGGTCGCGCGCCTCCAGCACCGCCACCGCGACGCCTCGTTCCGTCAGGGCCCGCGCGGCGGCGATGCCGGCCGCCCCCGCCCCGACCACCACCACCTCGGGGTCCGGCGGCAGGGCGGAGAGGCGCGGGGACACGCTCGGCCGGAAGTGGGCATGGGCGGGGCGCGCGGAACGGATTGGGATCATGAAACACCCTGGACGGGACGAGGAGCCGGCCGGGGTCCTCCAGCGCATGGGGAGGACGGGCGGGCCGCGGCCTTGCCCCGGCGCCGGGGCGAGGCCAGATGCTGGGCGCAGGCGGACGCCGCCATCGGCGTCCGCATCGGGGATTCGTCCATGCTGATCAAGGCCTCCCTCGCCGCCCTGAGACAGGTGTTCTCGCCGCCCCTGCGGGCGATCCTGTGGAAGTCGCTGGCGCTCACCATCGGCATCCTGGCGGTGATCTGGTTCGCACTGACGCGGCTCATCGCGTGGTTCCTCGCCAACCACCACCTCTCGGCGGATTATCCCTTCCTCGACACCCTCGCCTTCTTCTTCGCGGGGGCCGGCCTGTTCGTGGCGCTGGCCTACCTGATGCCGGCGGTCTCGATCCTGGTGGCGGGCTACTTCCTGGACGACGCCGCCGCCATCGTCGAGGCCACCGACTTTCCCGGCGAGCCGCCCGGCCGGGCGATGCCGCTCGGCCAATCGATGCTCTACACCGCGCGCTTCGCCGGGCTGGCGCTGCTGGTCAACCTCGTGGCGCTGATCCTGTTCTTCGTGCCGGGGGTGAACCTCGTGGCGTTCTTCGGCGCCAACACCTACCTGCTCGGGCGCGAGTATTTCGAGCTCGCCGCCGCCCGCTTCCGCGGGCTGGACGAGGCCGGCGCCATGCGCCGCCACCATTCCTTCACCGCCATGAGCGCGGGCGCGCTGCTGGCCGGGCTGATGGTGGTGCCCATCCTCAACCTGCTGACCCCGCTGTTCGGCATCGCCCTGATGGTCCACGTCCACAAGGGCCTGAGCCGGCGGGCGGAGCTGACCGGGCCGGAGGTGCAGGGGCGGCTGCGGTAGGCGCGAGGTTCAGTCCCGCGTGCCCCAGCGCGTGCCCATCCTGCTCGGCGCCGAGGCGTCGGGGCCGATGGCCGGACCGCTGGGGCGCTGCACGCCGGACGCGGGCATCGGCTCGGGCGCGGAGGTGGGCGCCACCTCGACCTCGGCCGGGCGGGCGGCGGTGGTGAACTGGCCGGCCTTGCGGAAGCGCCAGAGGTAGCCCGGCACCACCGCCTCCAGGGCGGTGGGCACGATGCCCAGCGCCGTAATGGTGCGCCCCTCCGCCTCGGCGGCCTCCGAGACGACGTTGTCGGTCTGGAGCAGGGTGACCTGGTCGCGGGTGAGCTTGAGGGCGTCGGGCAGGAGGCCGAGCGACAGGGTGTCGACGATCTCCAGCATCCGGGCCTGGAGGTTGGCCGCCGGCAGCGGCAGCGCCACCACCGGGCGCCGGCGCATGGTCGTCTCCAGCATGTAGCGCACCAGCGCCTCGAGGGTGCGGATCTCGGGGCCGCCGAGCTCGTAGACCGTGCCGCCGGGGACCTTGCCGTCCACCGCCCGGGCCACGGCCTCGGCGACGTCGCCCACGAACACCGGCTGGAACCGGGTCTCGGCGCCGGCGAGCGGCAGCACCGGCAGGGCACGGGCGAGGCCCGCGAAGCGGTTGAAGAAGCTGTCGCCCGGCCCGAACACGATGGAGGGCCGGAACACCACGGCGTCGGGCCGGGCGGCGAAGACCTGCGCTTCGCCCAGCGCCTTGGAGCGGGCGTATTGCGACGCGGACTGGGCGTCGGCGCCCAGCGCCGAGACATGGACGAGGTGGGCACCCACCGCGGCCGCCGCGCGGGCGATGGCCCCGGCTCCCTCCGCCTGCAACCCCGAAAAACTCTGGCGCCCGCTCTCCTGCAGGATGCCCACGAGGTTGACGACGATGTCGGCGCCCGCCACCGCCTGCGCGATCGACTGCGGATAGCGCAGGTTGGCCTGGACGGCGACGATCTGGCCGACCTTGCCCAGAGGCTGCAGGAACAGGGCGAGGTCGGGCCGGCGCACGGCGACGCGGATGCGGTAGCCGCGCTTGGCCAGCGCCCGCACCACGTGCCGCCCGAGGAAGCCGGACCCGCCGAACACGGTCACGAGGCGTGTCGCGGCCGGGGTCAGCGGCCCGGCGCCGGGCATGGCGGAAACCCCGGTCTGGGAAATCCTGGTCTGGGAAACCCCGGTCTGGGAAACGGTCTCTGGAAGGTCGGTCATCGCTGATCCCGAAAGACGGCCCGGAGCGGGGTCTGCCGCGCTCGCGCGAAGGGATCGCGGCCGGCGCCGGTCCCGTGCGCAGCGCTATGTAGAGCAGTTCCAGCCCGAACGGGAGCCGCCGCGGGCCGCGAAAACACGCGACGTCGCGGCCCCGGACGGGACGCATGGCGCTAGGCGGCCCGACGGTGGTATCGACGCCCGATGCTGCAGACCTTCGGCGAGGCCTTCTCGCTCCTCGCAAACCTCGACCGGGACGTGGTGGCGATCGCCGCCCTGAGCCTGCGCGTCAGCGCCTCGGCGGTGGCGATCGCCGCCCTCGTCGGGATTCCCCTGGGCGCCCTCGTCGCCCTGGTGGACTGGCGCGGGCGCCAGGCGGTGGTGGCGCTCCTCAACGCGGCCATGGGCCTGCCGCCGGTGATCGTCGGCCTCGTGCTCTACCTGCTGCTGTCCCGCTCCGGCCCGCTGGGAGCCCTCGGGCTCCTGTTCAGCCCCGCCGCGATGATCGCGGCGCAGGCGGTGCTGGTGACGCCCCTGGTGGCGGCGCTGGCACGCCAGACCGTCGCCGATGCCGACGGGCAGCTGGGCGAGCAGCTGCGCTCGCTGCGCCTGTCCCTGTGGCAGCGCATCCTGGTGCTGATCTACGACGTGCGCTTCTCCCTCGTCACCATCGTGCTGGCCGCCTTCGGGCGGGCGATGTCGGAGATCGGCGCGGTGCTGGTGGTGGGCGGCAACATCGCCGGGCACACCCGCACCATGACCACCGCGATCTCGCTGGAGACCCAGAAGGGCGACCTGCCGCTGGCGCTGGCCTTCGGGCTGGTGCTGATGGCCCTCGTGATCGCCGTCAACGCCGCGGCGGCCGTGCTGCGCGGCTACGCCGCCCGCGCCTACGGATGAGCGGCCCCGCCGCCATCGTCCGCCTCGCGGGCCTGCGCTACGAGGCCGGGGGCCGCACCATCCTCGACGGGCTCGACCTGACGCTCGAGGGCACCGGCATCACCGCCCTCGTCGGCCCCAACGGCGCGGGCAAGAGCGTGACGCTTCGGATGATCGACGGGCTGCTGGCGCCGCAGGCCGGCACCGTCGAGACCGGCGCCCTGCGCCGCGCCTTCGTGTTCCAGCGCCCGCCCCTGGTGCGCACCAGCGCGGCGCGCAACGTCGCCCTGGCCCTGGCGCCGCTCGGGCTCTCGGGGGCCGAGCGCAGGGCCCGCGTGGCGCAGGCCCTCGCGCGGGTCGGCCTCCTCGACCGGGCCGGCGACCCGGCGCCGAAGCTGTCGGGCGGCGAGCAGCAGCGCCTGGCGCTGGCCCGCGCCTGGGCGACCCGGCCCGGCCTCCTCCTCCTCGACGAGCCCACCGCCAGCCTCGATCCCGCCGCCACCGCCACCGTGGAGACGCTGGTGGCCGAGATGGCGGCGGAGGGCATCGCCGTGGTGCTGGTGTCGCACAACCTCGCCCAGGTGGCGCGGCTGGCCGAACACGTCGTCGTGCTTGCCGCCGGCCGCGTGGTCGAGCAGGGTCCGGTCCGACAGGTTCTCGGCGCACCGCGATCGGCGCAGGCCCGGGCCTACATCAAGGGAGAGTTCTCATGGGAATCGGCCGTCGCAGCCTCCTGAGCCTGTGCCTCGCGGTCTGCCTCTCCGGGCCGGCCGCCGCCGAGCCGGGGGAGACGATCACGGTGGCCTCCACCACCTCCACCGAGCAGTCGGGCCTGTTCAAGCACCTGCTGCCGCTGTTCACGCAGGCCAAGGGCATCGGCGTGAAGGTGGTGGCGCTCGGCACCGGCCAGGCCCTGGACGTGGGCCGGCGCGGCGACGCCGACGTGGTCTTCGTCCACGACCAGGCCGCCGAGGAGGCCTTCCTCGCCGACGGCTTCGCCGTGAAGCGCCAGGACGTGATGTACAACGACTTCGTCGTGGTCGGCCCCAGGAACGACCCGGCCGGGGCCGGCGGCCAGGACGTGCTCGAGGCCCTGCGCCGCATCGCCGCCGCCAGGGCGCCCTTCGTCTCGCGCGGCGACCGCTCGGGCACCCACGCGGCCGAACTGCGATACTGGAAGGCGGCGGGCGTCGACCTCGGCGCGGCCAAGGGCGAATGGTACAAGGAGATCGGCCAGGGCATGGGCCCGGCGCTCAACACCGCCTCGGCCGCGAACGCCTACCTCCTGTCGGATCGCGGCACCTGGCTCTCGTTCAAGAACCGCGGCGATCTCGCCATCCTGGTGGCCGGCGACCGGCGCCTGTTCAACCAGTACGGCGTCATGCTGGTGAACCCGGCCAAGCACCCGCAGGTGAAGGTCGCCGCCGGCCAGGCCTTCGTCGACTGGCTGGTCTCGAAGCCCGGCCAGGACGCCATCGCCGCCTACACCATCGGCGGCGAGCAGCTGTTCTTCCCCAACGCGGCCCCGGATGCGAAGGGGCAGTGAGCGCGCACGAGGCCGGGGAATCGGCTAGAGAGCGGGCATGACCGCTCCCCTCGTCCGCTTCGCGCCCTCGCCCACCGGCTACCTGCACATCGGCAACGCCCGGCCGGCGCTCCTCAACGCGCTGTTCGCCCTGCGCCACGGCGGGCGCTTCCTCTTGCGCCTCGACGACACCGACGCGGAGCGCTCCACGGACGTCTTCGCCGATGCCATCGCCGAGGACCTGGCCTGGCTCGGCATCGTGCCCGACCTCGTCGCCCGCCAGTCCGACCGGGCGGCGATCCACGACGCGGCGGCCGAGCGCCTCAAGGCGATGGGCCGGCTCTACCCGGCCTACGAGACCCAGGACGAGCTGGAGCGCCGCCGCCGGCGCCAGCTCGGCCGCGGCCAGCCGCCGCTCTACGACCGCGCCGCCCTCGAACTCACCGAAGCCGATCGCGCGGCCCTGGAGGCGGAGGGGCGCAGGCCGCACTGGCGCTTCAGGCTCGACCACAGGAGCGTGACCTGGACCGACCTCGTGCGCGGGCCGGCCCACGTCGACTGCGCCTCGCTGTCGGACCCGGTGCTGATCCGCGCCGACGGCAGCTACCTCTACACCCTGCCCTCCGTGGTGGACGATGCCGAGATGGGCGTCACCCACGTCATCCGAGGCGAGGACCACGTCACCAACACCGGCGTGCAGGTGCAGATCTTCGAGGCGCTGGGGCACCCGGTGCCGGTGTTCGGCCACCACAACCTGCTCACCACCATCGACGGCGAGGGCCTGTCGAAGCGCCTCGGCCACCTCTCGCTGCGGGGGCTTCGCGACGAGGGGTTCGAGCCGGCGGCCGTGCGCTCGCTGGCGGTGCTGACGGGCTCGGCCGAAGCGGTGCGGGCGGTGGCCACGATGGACGAGCTCGCGGCGTTGACCGACCTGGCGCAGATCTCGCGGGCGCCCGCCAAGTTCGACCCGCACGAGCTCGACGGGCTCAACGCCCGCCTGATCCACGCCATGCCCTACGCGCAGGCCAGCGAGCGTCTGCTGGCGCTGGGCGTGCCGGACGACCGCGCCGAGGCGTTCTGGCTCGCGGTGCGGGCCAACCTCGCCAAGGTTGCCGAGGCCGGCGACTGGTGGCGGGTGGTGGCCGGGCCGGTGACCCCGGTCGTCCCCGACCCCGGCTTCGTCGCCGCCGCCCTCGCCGTCCTGCCGCCCGCGCCCTGGGACGGCGAGACCTGGAAGGTCTGGACCGGGGCGGTGAAGGCCGCCACCGGCGCCAAGGGCAAGGCCCTGTTCATGCCGCTGCGCCTGGCGCTCACCGGCCTCGAACACGGGCCGGACCTCGCCGGACTGCTGCCGCTGATCGGCCGGGAGGCGGTGGTGGCGCGGCTGTCGGGCGAGTAGGCCCGCCGGTCACCCCTCGCCGGTCTTGCCCCGCTCGGCCCGGCTGCGGCCGAAGTCCGGTTCGGCGGTCTCCTGGCCCTGGGCGACGATGCCCCGGCGGATGGCGCGGGTGCGGGTGAACAGGGCGTGGAGCGCGTCGCCGTCGCCCCAGCGGATGGCGCGGGCCAGGGCCGAGAGGTCCTCGTTGAAGCGGCCCAGCATCTCCAGCACCGCGTCCTTGTTGGCGAGGAACACGTCTCGCCACATGGTCGGGTCGGAGGCGGCGATGCGGGTGAAATCGCGAAACCCGCCGGCCGAGAACTTGATCACCTCCGATTGCGTCACCGCCTCGAGGTCGGCGGCGGTGCCGACGATGTTGTAGGCGATGAGGTGGGGGACGTGGCTGGTGATGGCGAGCACGAGGTCGTGGTGCTCGGCCGTCATGGTCTCGACGATGGCGCCGATCCCCTCCCAGAACGCCTGCACCCGCGCCGCCGCGCCCGCGTCGCCCTCGGGCAACGGGGTGAGGATGCACCAGCGCCCGGAGAACAGGGTCGAGAAGCCGGCGTCCGGCCCCGAGTATTCCGTGCCCGCCACCGGGTGGGCCGGCACGAAATGGACACCGGGCCCCAGATGGGGCGCGACGGCGGCCACCACCGCCACCTTCACCGAGCCGACGTCGGAGACCACCGTGCCGGGCGCGAGATGCCCGGCCATGGCCTCGGCCACCGCGCCCGCCGCCCCCACCGGCACGCACAGGATCACGAGGTCGGCCTGTGCCACCCCTGCCACAAGGTCGTCGGTGGCGACATCGGCGATGCCGAGCGCCCGCACCCGCTCGAGCACGGCCGCGTCGCGGTCGATCGCCACGATGGTCTCGACCATGCCGTAGTGCCGGGCCGCCCGGGCGATGGACGAGCCGATCAGCCCGAGGCCGACGATGGCCAGGCGCCGGAACGGGGCCGGCGCCTCAGCGGGCACGGGTCTCGTCCATGAAGGCGGCGAGCGCGGACAGGAACGCCTCGTTGGCGGCCTGCGAACCGATGGTGACGCGCAGGGAGCCGGGCAGGCCGTAGGCCGAGACGCGGCGCACGATGATCCCGCGCTCGGTCAGGAACGCATCGGCGTCGGCCGCCGAGCGGCCCGGCGCATCGGGGAAATGGACCAGCACGAAGTTGGCGACACTCGGGGTGATGGCCAGGCCCAGGGCGCGCACGCCCTCGCCGACCCGGGCGAGCCAGGCGTCGTTGTGGGCGATCGCCGCGGCGACGTGGTCCTCGTCGGCGATGGCCGCCGCCCCGGCGGCGATGGCCAGCCCGGACAGGTTGAACGGACCCCGGATGCGGTTGACCGCGTCGGCCACCTCGGGCGGGGCCACCATCCAGCCGATGCGCAGGGAGGCGAGGCCGTGGATCTTCGAGAAGGTCCGCGTCGTCACCACGTTCCGCGCCTCGTGCACGAGGGCGAGCCCGGCCTCGTAGTCGGCCGCCCCGACGTATTCGGCATAGGCCCCGTCGAGCACCAGCAGCACCCGCGGCGGCAGGCCCGCGTGCAGGCGCCGGACCTCGCAGAACGGCAGGTAGGTGCCGGTGGGGTTGTTGGGGTTGGCCAGATACACGATGCGCGTGCGCGGGGTCACCGCGGCCAGGATCGCGTCGACGTCGGCCGTCAGGTCGCGCTCGGGCACCACCACCGGGGTGCCGCCCGCCGCCAGGATGGCGATGCGGTACACGAGGAAGCCGTGCTCGGTGTAGATCCCCTCGTCGCCCGCCTCCAGGAAGGCGTAGGCCAGGAACGACAGCAGCTCGTCCGAGCCCGCACCGCAGACGATGCGGGCCGGATCGAGGCGATAGCGGTCGGCGATGGCTTGGCGCAGCCGCGTGGCGTTGCCGTCGGGATAGAGGGCGAGCTTGCCCGCCGCCTCCGACAGCGCGGCGATGGCCCTGGGGCTCGGGCCGAGCGGCGTCTCGTTGGAGGAGAGCTTGTGGACCGGATGCGCGCCCGGCGCCCCGCTCTTCTCGGGGCCGCTCTTGCCGGGCACATAGGCCTCGATGGCGAGCACCCCGGGGCGGGGCAGCGGGCGGGCGGCGGACGGGTCTGCGGGAACGGTCATGTCGGGATACGGCGCCGGAACGAGGGCGAAGCCGTTCCTCTAGCGCATTTCGTGAGGCCGTGGACACCGGCGGCGACGGGAAAGAATCGCCGCAGCTCCGACCGGGCGGGACGCCCTACACCCGGAACCGCGCCGCGTGGCTGCCGACCTCGTCGAGGCTCTGCGGGGCGGCACCGGCGCGCTCCAGGGTCTCGCGCAGCTGGCGCGGGCCGGCGCCGCCGGGAACCGCGAGGAGGAGGCTGAGGCCGTCGCGGGCCACCACCTCGCCGTAGAGGTCCTGCAGCGCGCGCTCCGCCTGGGGCGTCCAGGCCGCGACCCGCAGGGCGTGGAGCACCCAGTCGCGCTGCGCGGCGGCCGGGTCGTCGAGGGGGTTGGAGATCACGAACACCGGGGTCCCGGCCGGGTGGGTCGGCCGCTCGATGAAGGGCAGGCGGGCAATCACCTTGGGCCGGCCCTCGCCCACCAGCCCCTCCCACCACGGCGCGGCGCCCGAGGCCGGGGCATCCTCGGAATCGAGGCGGAAGATGCCCAGGTCGCCGCGGGAGGCCGCCACCGCCTCGATGACCGCGAGGCAGGTGGGATGCGGCCGGTAGGGCACCGTGAAGCCGAAGTGGAACCGGGCGGAATCGCGCATCGGCGCGTCGCCGCCCGAGACGTCGGCGTGGACGCCGAACGGCGCCTGGACGTAGGTGAAGGTGGCGATGATGACCCGCCAGATCCCCTCCACGGTGTCGAGGGGCAGGAGCCCGCGATGGCGCTCGGCCACCCGCCGCATCATCCCGGCCTCGCGGCCGGGCCGGAAGGCGGAGCCCGAGGCCGAGGTCTTCTTGACCGCGATCAGCCGGTCGATGATCGACCCGCGCTGGATCAGCAGGGCGTGCATCTCCGCGTCGATGCGGTCGATCTCGGCGCGCAGGGAGGCGAGATCGTCGAGGGGCGGCGCGGGTCTCGTGAAAAAGCGCATGCGAGGAAACGCGGGTCCGGGGCGGGGGACGAGTGGTCGGCGCGTGAGAGGCCGCCGGGCCCGTGTGCGGGACCCTGCTCGGGGGCCTTGCTTAGGGAATTGCGCGAGCGAGGGCCAGTGCGGGGAGCGATCCTGCCCGGCAAACGGCCTTTTGCCGGGGCGGGGGCCTTTCGTTGACGCCCGCAGGGGCGCACATTACCTCGCGTGACACCCGTTGCGGGCAGACCGGCTCGTGCCGGCCGGCGCTCGACGCCCAAAACCCGAGACGGACGGAACCGTCAAGACCCGCCATGGACACTTCCCTCGATCCCGCCACGGCACCGGGCGCCCCCGTGGACGACGTTTCCGCGCGGGACCCGTCGCAGCCGGTCGACCCCAGGAGCCGGGATCCCAAAAGCGCCGATCCCAAAAGCACCGATCCCAAAAGCCCGGTGGCGCTGTTCGGGGCGGACGAGCCGCTGGCCATGGACGCGGGGGTGGCGCTGGCGCCGTTCCGCATCGCCTACCAGACCGCGGGCACCCTCAACGCGGCGCGCACCAACGCGGTGCTGATCTGCCACGCGCTCACCGGCGACCAGCATTTCGCCCACACCCATCCGCTCACCGGCAAGCCCGGCTGGTGGGAGACCCTGGTGGGCCCGGGCAAGCCGGTGGATACGGATCGCTACTTCGTGATCTGCTCCAACGTGATCGGCTCCTGCATGGGCTCCACCGGTCCGGCCTCCCTCGACCCGGCCACCGGCCGGGCCTACGGGCTCGATTTCCCGCTGGTGACCATCCGCGACATGGTGCGCGCCCAGGCGATGCTCCTCGACCGGCTCGGCATCCCCGACCTGTTCCTGTGCATCGGCGGGTCGATGGGCGGGATGCAGGTGCTGCAATGGGCGGCGAGCTACCCCAAGCGGGTGTTCGCGGCGATGCCCATCGCCACCGGAGCCCGGCACTCGGCCCAGAACATCGCCTTCCACGAGGTCGGCCGCCAGGCGATCATGGCCGACCCGGCCTGGGCGGAGGGGCGCTACCTCGAAGAGGGCACGCGCCCGGCCAAGGGGCTCGGCGTCGCCCGCATGGGCGCCCACATCACCTACCTCTCGGAGCCGGCGCTGCACCGCAAGTTCGGCCGCCGCTTCCAGGGCGGCTCGGCCCCGACCTTCTCCTTCAACGCCGACTTCCAGATCGAGAGCTACCTGCGCCACCAGGGCCTGAGCTTCGTCGAGCGGTTCGACGCCAACGCCTACCTCTACCTCACCCGCGCCATGGACTACTTCGACCTCGCCGCCGATCACGGCGGGGTCCTGGCCAAGGCGTTCCAGGGAACGAAGACGCGGTTCTGCGTGATGTCCTTCACCTCCGACTGGCTGTTCCCCACCGCCGACTCGCGGGCGATCGTGCATGCGCTCAACGCGGCCTCGGCGGCGGTCGCCTTCGTCGAGGTCGAGAGCGACAAGGGCCACGACGCCTTCCTCCTCGACGAGCCGGTGATGTTCAACGCCGCCAGGGGGTTCATCGACGCCGCCGCCCGGGCGCGCGGGCTGTGAGAGTGGCCTCGAGACCGCCCGGAACGCGTCGTCCCGCCCACCTCCTCATCCTAAGGTGCCGCGTGAGCGGCCTCGGGAGGAGGGAGCGGGACGGAACGCCGGCGGGTGCCGCCTCATGACGATGAGCCGCTCCCCATCCCTTTCCCCCGCCCCCTGGCAGGGCATCGGCGCACTGCCGCATGACGACGGCGCGCGCATCGATCACCTGATCGTGCTCGGCCTGGTGCCGCCCAACGCCCGGGTGCTCGACATCGGCTGCGGCGACGGTTCGCTGCTGGCGCTCCTGCGCGACCGGCGCGGGGTCGATGGGCGCGGCATCGAATTGTCGCGCGAGGGCGTCAACGCGTGCCTGGCCCGCGGCCTGCCGGTGATCCAGGGCGACGCCGACACCGACCTCGAGAACTACCCCGACGACGCCTTCGACGTGGTGGTCCTGTCCCAGACGATCCAGGCGACGCGCAACCCGCGCATCGTCCTCGAACACCTGCTGCGGATCGGCCGGCAGGTGGTGATCTCGTTCCCGAACTTCGGGCATTGGCGGGTGCGGGCCGAACTGGGGTTTCGCGGGCGCATGCCGGTGACGACCCTGATGCCGGAGGCCTGGTACGAGACCCAGAACATCCACCATTGCACCATCCGCGACTTCGTCGGTCTGTGCCGGGTGGTCGGCGCCCGCATCGAGACCGCCCAGGCCCTGAACGCCAGGGGCCGGCCGATGCGCTTTGCCATGCCGTGGTGGGTGTGGAACTTGATGGGTGCGCAGGGGGTGTTCCTGCTGCGCCGGGGCGAACCCGGCCCGACCTGAGGCCGCCCGCGTTCCACGTGAAAACTCGGGCGTCGGCCCGACGCTTCACGGGCGGACCGGGCAAGGACCTTGCATCGGATCGCGTACCGGGACCGGCGTCCTGCGCAGCTCGGTTCCCGCGCGGCCGGCGGCGTGAAGGTCTCTCCCCTCCCCGCGAGGCGGCGATCGAGGCGGCAGGGTAGGAGGGGGAGCGCCTTGGACCTGAACACCATCGCGGCCGTCGCGACGCCCCGGTCGCGGGAGGAACTGACCGGCTGGCGGCCGGGCGACGCCTGGCTCGCGGGCGGGACGTGGCTGTTCTCGCAAGCCCAGCCGGCCCTGACCCGGCTCGTCGACCTCACCCGCCTCGGCTGGCCGGATCACGCGATCAGCGACGAGGGCCTGTCGTTGGCGGCGACCTGCACCATCGCCGCCCTCGACCGGATCGAGCTGCCGCCCGCCTGGGTCGCCGCCCCCCTGGTCGGGCGCTGCTGCCGGGCGTTGCTCGGGTCGTTCAAGATCTGGACCCTGGCCACGGTCGGCGGCAACGTCTGCCTGGCGCTGCCGGCCGCCCCGATGATCGCCCTGGCGACGGCCCTGGAGAGCACCTGCGTGGTCTGGACGCCCGACGGCGGCGAGCGCAGGGTCGGCATCCTCGATTTCGTGGTGGGCGCCCAAACGGTGGCCCTGGCACCGGGCGAGGTCCTGCGCCGCATCGACCTGCCGGCGGCGGCCCTGCGGCGGCGGACCGCGTTCCGGCAGGTGTCGCTCAGCCCCAACGGCCGTTCGGGCGCCCTGCTCGTCGGTACGCTGGACGCTGACGGCGGCGTCGCCCTCACGGTGACGGCCGCGACCCGGCGGCCGTTCCGCCTCGCCTTTCCGGCCTGCCCGGAGGCGGGGGCGTTGCGGGAGGCCATCGCGGCCGCGATCCCCGAGGCGGCCTATCACGACGACGTCCACGGCGCGCCGGACTGGCGCCGGCACATGACCCTGGTGCTGGCCGAGGAGATCCGCGCCGAGATGGCGAGGGAGGGACGGGCATGATCCTCACCGTCAACGGCGAGGTGCGAGAGGCCGCGCCGCGCCCCGGCCAGTGCCTGCGCACGCTTTTGCGCGAGCACGGCTGGTACGGGGTCAAGAAGGGCTGCGACGCCGGCGATTGCGGCGCCTGCACCGTCCACCTCGACGGCGAGCCGGTCCACTCCTGCCTCGTCCCGGCGTTCCGGGCCGAGGGCCGGGCGATCACCACCATCGAGGGGTTGGCCGGCTCATGCCGGCCGGGCGAGGGGCTGGCCGGCTCATGCCGGCCGGGCGAGGGGCTGGCCGGCCCGTGCCGGCCGGGCGAGGGCCCGCCGGCGGTGCTGCACCCGATGCAGGAGGCGTTCCTGGCCGCTCAAGGCTTCCAGTGCGGCTTCTGCACGCCGGGCATGATCATGACGGCCGCCGCCCTCGACCAGGGCCAGCGCCGGGATCTGGCCACCGCCCTCAAGGGCAACCTGTGCCGCTGCACCGGCTACCGGGCGATCGGCGACGCCATCGCCGGGATCGGCCACGTCGACCGGGACACCGATGGGGCGGCCGACCCGTGCGGGCGCAACCTCCCCGCCCCGGCCGGCGCGGCGGTGGTCTCGGGCACCGCCCGCTACACCCTCGACGTTCCGCTGGAGGGCATGCTGCACATGAAGGTGCTGCGCTCGCCCCATGCCCATGCCCGCGTCCTGCGCATCGACCGGGCCGCCGCCCTGGCCGTGCCCGGCGTGGTCGCGGTCCTCACCCACGATGACGCGCCGGCGAAGCGCTTCTCCACCGGCCGCCACCAGGACCCGCTGGACGACGCCAGCGACACGCGGGTGCTCGATGATGTGGTGCGCTTCGTCGGCCAGCGCGTGGCGGCGGTGGTGGCGCTGGGCGAGGCGGCGGCCGAGGCCGGCTGCGCCGCCCTCGTCGTCGACTACGCGGTGCGCCCGGCGGTGTTCGACCCGCGAGCCGCCCTCATGCCCGAGGCGCCGCCGGTCCACGCCAGGCCCGGCGTCGCCGCCGGCCCCCACCCCAACCTCGCTGCGGAAGTCCACGGCGAGATCGGCGACGTCGCGGCGGGTTTTTCGCAGGCCGACCTGATCCACGAGGGCACCTACGTCTCGCAAAGGGTGCAGCACGCCCATCTCGAGACCCACGCCGCCATCGGCTGGCGGGACGCGGCCGGCCGCCTGGTGATCCGCTCGAGCACCCAGGTGCCGTTCCTGACCCGCGACGCCCTGGCCGACCTGTTCGACCTCGCGCCCGAGGCGGTGCGGGTGGTCTGCGGCCGGGTCGGGGGCGGATTCGGCGGCAAGCAGGAGATGCTGACGGAAGACCTCGTGGCGCTGGCCGTGCTCGCCACCGGCCGGCCGGTCGCCTGGGAGACGACGCGCGAGGAGCAGTTCGTGGGCGCCACCAGCCGCCATGCCATGCGGGTGGGCGTGAAGATCGGCGCCCTGCGGGACGGGACGCTCACCGCCATCGCCCTGCACGTGGTCTCCGACACCGGCGCCTACGGCAACCACGCCGGCGGCGTCATCCACCACGGCTGCAACGAGGTGATCGGGGTCTACCGCTGCCCCAACAAGCGCGTCGACGCCTACGCGGTCCACACCCACACCGTGCCCGCCGGGGCATTCCGCGGCTACGGCCTTAGCCAGACGGTGTTCGCGGTGGAATCGGCCATGGACGAGCTCGCCCGCGGCCTCGGGATCGACCCCTTCGCGATGCGGCGCCTCAACGTCGTGCGGCCCGGCGACGCCATGGTCTCCACGAGCCTGGCGCCGCACGACGTCGCCTACGGCAGCTACGGGCTCGACCAGTGCCTCGACCGGGTGGAGGAGGCCTTGGCGGCGATGCCGCCGGCCGTTCCCCCCTCCCCCGACTGGCTCACCGGCGAGGGCATGGCGATGGCGATGATCGACACCATCCCGCCGCGTGGGCATGTCGCCGAGGCGAGCGTCGCGCTCACCCCCGAGGGGCGCTACGCGCTGTCCGTCGGCACCGCCGAGTTCGGCAACGGCACCACCACCGTCCTCGGCCAGATCGCCGCCTCGGCGCTCGGCACCACGCCGGACCGGATCGCAATCCGGCAGGCCGACACCGACGCGGTCGGCCACGACACCGGCGCCTACGGCAGCACCGGCATCGTGGTGGCGGGACAGGCGAGCCTGCGCGCCGCCACCGCGCTCGCCGAGGCGATCCGGGCCGCGGCCGCCGCCCGTGCCGGGGTCGCGGCCGAGGTTTGCCGGCTCGGGATCGACGCCGTGGCGGTGCCGGGCGGCGCCGTGGCGCTCGCCGACCTGGCGCGGGAGAGCGCCCTCGTCGGGCATGGCCGGGCCGACGGGACGCCGCGCTCGGTGGCCTTCAACGTCCAGGGGTTCCGGGTGGCGGTGCACCGCCTCAGCGGCGAGGTCCGCATCCTCGACAGCGTCCAGGCGGCGGACGCGGGCCGGGTGATGAACCCGATGCAGTGCCGCGGCCAGATCGAGGGCGGCGTGGCGCAGGCCCTGGGGGCGGCCCTCTACGAGGACATGCGGATCGACGACGCGGGCGCGGTGACGACGCGGACGTTGCGCGACTACCACGTCCCGTCCTTCGCCGACGTGCCCCGCACCACGGTGCTGTTCGCCGACACCCACGACGGCATCGGGCCGCTCGGCGCCAAGTCGATGAGCGAGAGCCCGTTCAACCCGGTCGCCCCGGCTCTGGCCAACGCCATCCGCGACGCCACCGGCGCCCGCCTCACCCAGACCCCCTTCGCCCCCGACCGGATTTTTCGCGCGGTGATGGCGGGCGGATCGGGATCTCGGGCTCAGCGCCCGTAGATGTCCTCGACGCGGACGATGTCGTCCTCGCCGGTGTAGGAGCCGACCTGGACCTCGATGAGTTCCAGCGGGATCTTGCCCGGGTTGGTGAGGCGGTGCATCGCGCCGATCGGCAGGTAGATCGCCTCGTTCTCGTGGACGAGGGCGACGCTGCCGTTGAGGGTGACCTCGGCGGTGCCGCGCACCACCACCCAGTGCTCGGCCCGGTGGAAATGCTTCTGCAGGGAGAGCCGCCCGCCCGGGGTCACCATGATGCGCTTAACCTGGAAGCGCTCGCCGATGTCGATGCGCTGGTACCAGCCCCACGGGCGGTAGATCCGGCGATGGGCGTCCGCCTCCGGATGCGCCTTGTCGCGCAGGACCGTGACGAGGTCCTTGACGAGGCCGGAGCGGGCCTTGGAGGTGACGAGCACCGCGTCGGCGGTGGTCACCACCACCACGTCGTCGAGGCCGACCACCGTGGTCAGGTGCTCGCCCTCGCTGTGGACGAGGCTGCCGCGGGTGTGGAGCAGCTCGACCCGCCCGCGCACGGCGTTGCCGTCCGGGTCCTTGTCGAGCACGGACCAGACCGCGTCCCAGGTGCCGACGTCCGACCACGGGAACGAGACCGGCAGGACGCCGGCATGGGTGGTGCGTTCCATCACCGCGTAGTCGATGGAGGTCTTGGGCGCGCGGGAAAAGGCCGAGGCGTCGAGGCGGATGAAGTCGAGGTCGCGGGTCGCCTGCGCCAGGGCGCCCTCGGCGGCCTCCAGGATCTCGGGGACGTGCGCGCGCAATTCGGCGATCATCACGTCGGCGCGGAACAGGAAGTAGCCGGAGTTCCACAGCGCCCCGTCGGCGATCAGCGCCTCGGCACCGGCCGCGTCCGGCTTCTCGACGAAGCGCGCGACGGTGCAGGCCGCGCCGTCGCCCTCCAGCGGGCGGCCCCGGCGGATGTAGCCGTAGTCGGTGGCCGGCCGCGTCGGCTCGATGCCCAGGGTCATGATGTAGCCGGCCCGCGCGCCCTCGGCCGCCGCCCGCGCCGCCGCGGCGAAGGCGGCGGTGTCGCCGATGACGTGGTCGGCGGCCATGATCAGCACCACCGCGTCCGCCGCGGTGGCCGCGGCGTGCAGGGCGGCCACCGCCACGGCGGCGGCGGAATCGCGCCGTTCGGGCTCGAGCAGGATGTCGGCGGCGATGCCGGCCTGGGCGAGCTGCTCGGCGACGATGAAGCGGGCGTCGCTGGAGGTGATCACCGTGGGCCGCCCGAAGCTCGCCGCGTCGCCGACGCGCCGGGCGGTCTCCTGGAAGGTCGAGCTCGCCGGGCTCACCAGGGCGGTGAACTGCTTGGGCATGCTCTCGCGGGAGGCCGGCCACAGGCGCGTGCCCGAGCCGCCGCACAGGATCACCGGGAGGATCAGGGGAGTGGGCATGTCCGTCATCACCGAGCCTTCGTCTGGAGCGCGCGTCGTCATGGAGGGGTCACCGGCCGGGTCGGGTCCGCGCCGACGCGGCGGCGGGCATCCTCCAGGACGGACAGAAGGGTATCCTCCCAGGGCACGGCCGGCGTCCAGCCGATCGCCGCCGTGAGGGCGGCGGCGCTGCCGCTGGCCACCGGGATCTGGGACGGCCGCATCCGCTCGGGCGCGACCCGGACCTCGAAGGGCCGCCGCGACAGCCGGCGCAGGGCCTCGAGGATGTCGCCGATCCGGCGCGCCTCGCCCGAGGCGATGTTGAACACCGACAGGCCGGGCAGGCCCTCGGCCTTCTCGACGAGGGCCACGTAGGCGCAGACGACGTCGCGGACGTCGAGGAAGTCGCGCCGCGCGTCGAGGTCGCCGACCGCGATCACCGGGGGCGTCACCCCGGCCTCGATCCGGGCGATCTGCGCGGCGAAGGAGGGAACGACGAAGCGCTCGTCCTGGCCCGGGCCGCTGTGGTTGAACGGCCGCATCAGCACGACCCGGTGGCCACCCCCGTGCAGGATGTCGGTCAGCACCTCCTCGCCGACCCGCTTGGTGCGGGCATAGGTGCCGGCGGGCTGCGGCGGGGTCGCCTCGTTCACGGGACAGCCATCGAGGAAGGCGCGTCCGTAGACCTCGCCGGTGCTCGCGAAGAAGAAGCGTGCCCCCGGCGCCAGGTCGGCGACGGCCTCGGCCAGGGTGACGAGGTCGCCGACGTTGGCCCGCCAGGTGCCCGCGCGCGCGCCTTCCGACTGCTGGACCGAAGACGCCGCCGCCAGGTGGAGCACGTCGGTGGGCCGGAACGCGCCGATCACGTCCCGGACCGCCGCGCCGTCGGCGAGGTCGGTGTCGCGATAGGCCATCGGCGGCGCGGGGATGCCCGGGACAGGGGCGGCCGCCGCCGTTCTCCCGATTCCCAGGAGGCACGCATCGGGAAAGGCCCGCACGAAGGCGGGGGCGGCGTGGCGCCCGACGAACCCGTTGATGCCGGTGACGAGGATGCGCCTCACGTCGTCGTCCTCCGCTCCATAGCCCGTCTGCGTTCGTCCGATGACACCGAACGGTCCCGGCGCGGCCGTCACCCGGCCTTGCGCAACCGGGCGAGATCGGCGTCCACCATTTCGGTGATCATCTCCTCGAGGGTGATCTGCGCCTTCCAGCCGAAGGTCCGGTTCGCCTTGGCGGGGTCGCCGAGGAGCACGTCGACCTCCGCCGGCCGGTACAGGGCCGGGTCGACGACCACGTGGTCCTCGTGGCTCAGTCCGACGTGGCGGAAGGCGATCTCGCACATGTCGCGCACCGTGGTGGTGCGGCCGGTGGCGATGACGTAGTCGTCCGGCGTGTCCTGCTGCAGCATCAGCCACATCGCCCGGACGTAGTCCCTGGCGTGGCCCCAGTCGCGCTTGGCGTCGATGTTGCCGAGCCGCAGCTCGCCGGCGAGGCCGAGCTTGATCCGCGCCACCCCGTCGGTGACCTTGCGGGTCACGAACTCGACCCCGCGCAGGGGCGATTCGTGGTTGAACAGGATGCCGTTCGAGGCGTGGAGGTTGAAGCTCTCGCGGAAGTTCACGGTCATCCAGTGGGCGTAGAGCTTGGCGACCCCGTAGGGCGAGCGCGGATAGAACGGCGTCGCCTCGTTCTGCACTTCCTCTTGGATCAGGCCGAACATCTCGGAGGACGAGGCCTGGTAGTAGCGGGTGTCGGGCTTGAGGTTCCTGACGCATTCCAGGAGGTGGACGGCGCCGAGCCCGGTGACCTGGCCCGTCAGGATCGGCTGCTGCCACGAGGCCGTGACGAAGGATTGGGCGGCCAGGTTGTAGATCTCGTCCGGCTGGACCTGGTGCACGATCCGCGACAGGCTCGAGGGATCGATGAGGTTGCCGTCGAGCATGTGGACGTGGTCGGCGATGCCGAGCCACTTCAGGCGGTGGTCGTAGATGCCAGCGTGGCTCGAGCGACGGACGACGCCGAAGACCTCGTAGCCCTTGTCGAGCAGCAGCTGGGCCAGGTAGGCGCCGTCCTGCCCGGTCACTCCCGTGATCAATGCGCGCGGGGCTGCCATGGGACGGTCCTCAGCGGGGTTCGGGACGAAGGCCGCCGGCTCCCGACCAAAAACCGCGTCCCCTCAAGGCGTTGGATGGAGACGCATCGGCGCGTCCCGCCGTACCGGATGCCCGGGGGGCACGCAAGGGGCCGGACCATCCCGTCGGCCGGAGTCGGCACGCCCGACGATGCCGTCGTCCTCGCGACGCCGGCATCGCGAGGCGACGGGGATCAGAGCAGTTGCGAAAAGCTGCGCTCGGACCAGGACGTGCTCGACACCGGCCGGCGCGGCGGAGCCTCGCCGGTGCGGTCGGCCTTGGCCGGGCGCGGCCGGCGCGGGGCGGGCACGGCCTTGGCGAGGCGCTCGGGCTTGGCCGGGCCGCGGATCGCGTCGCTCTCGAACAGGATCGCGTGCCCGTCGAGGTCGGTGATCCAGCCGTCCTGCAGCCAGCCGATGGGGCGCCCGCCGTAGTCGACCACCATGTCGCCGTCGAGGTAGGCGGCGGGCCGCCCGTCCCAGAAGTAGAGGGATGCGCCGTCCTCGCAGAAGGCGGTCGCCCGTCCCTGTCGATCGTAGAAGGCAATCATGACGGGATCCGTGTCCGACGCGCGGGGAACCGGGCGTCCCCGTCACAAGGTAGGGCCGAACGCGGGAACGGCGAGGACGACGCCCCCGTCAGGCGGCATCCGCCTCCCGCCGCCCGAGCCAATCGGCCGCCAGCGTCGCGTCGGTCGCGGTCAGGCCGTGGCCGCCGGGCAGCACCCGGTGCTCCACCCGCGCACCGCGCTGCGCCAGCCCGGAGGCCAGGCGCCCCGCGTTCTCCTGCGGCACGATCGGGTCGGTCGCCCCCGACAGCACCAGCACCGGCAGCCCGGCGAGATCCGCCTCCGGCCAGGCGCGCAAGGGGACCATGGCGCGCAGGAGCACGGCGCCCGCGAGCACGCCGGGCCGCAGGAGCAGGGTCGCGGCGGCGATGTTGGCGCCGTTGGAGAACCCCACCGCGATCGGCCGGCCGATCCCGTAGGCGTCCCGCGCGGCGACGACGAAATCGGCGAGGTCACGAGCGCGGCGTTCCACGTCCGCCTCGTCGAACACCCCTTCGGCCAGACGCCGGAAGAAGCGCGGCATGCCCCGCTCCAGCACCGGCCCGCGCGGCGACAGCAGGGCCGCCCCGGGGGCGATCGCCCGCCCGAGCGGCAGCAGGTCGCCCTCGTCGCCCCCTGTCCCGTGGAGGAGCAGGAGGGCAGGGCGCCCCGGCACCGTGGCGGGCGCGAAGCGATGGACGAAACCGAGGGTGGCGGCGGTCATGGCGGGCTCCTGCAGGGGATTCGGCGATGTCGCCCCCGCGCCGGTCGTGGCGGCGCGGGGGCGGTCGCGGTCAGGCGAGGGCGGGCAGCACGCCTTCGATGCGGGCGCGCTGGGCCTCGAGGAAGGCCGGCAGCTTGAGCGCCCCGCCGAGGTCGGCCACCGGCTCGTCGACGGCAAAGCCCGGGACGTCGGTGGCGATCTCGAACAGGATGCCGCCGGGCTCGCGCAGGTAGACCGAGCGGAAGTACTGGCGGTCGCGCTGCTCGGTCACGGCGAGGCCGTGGTCCCGCGTGAGCCTGTCCACCATCGCCGCCTGCTCGGCATCGTCGGCCGCACGGAAGGCGATGTGGTGGACCGAGCCGGCCCCGGCCCGGCCGCGCTGTGCCTCCCCGACCCCGCGCAGGGTGACGAACCCGCCGAGATCCGCGCCGCTGGCGTAGCGCACCGCGTCGCCCTCGCGGGCGACCTCGGCAAAGCCCATCACGTCGGTGAGGATCGCCGCCGTCGGGCCGGTCTCGGCGAGCCGCAGCGTCACGCCGTGGATGCCGCGGATCGCCTCCCCGGCCGGTACCTCGCCGCCGCTGCGGGCCGGTGCCGGCCCGGCCTCGTCGACCCCCACCAGGGCGAGCGCCATGCCGTCGGGATCGGCAAAGCGCAGCACCGTGTCGCCGAAGCGGCGCACCGGCGGATCGACGGCGATGCCGTGGCCGGCCAGGCGGTCGATCCAGGCCCCGATGGCGCCGCGCGGCACCGTGAAGGCGGTCTCCTCGGTCTCGCCGGTGCCGACGTGGCCGCGGGCGGCCTGGGCGATGGGGAAGAACGTCAGGATCGTGCCGGGCCGGCCGGTCTCGTCGCCGTAGTAGAGGTGGTAGGTGCCCGGATCGTCGAAGTTGACGGTCTTCTTCACGAGCCGCAGGCCGAGCACGCGGTTGTAGAAGTCGAGGTTGCGCCGGGCCGGGCCGGACAGGGCGGTGACGTGGTGGATGCCGTGGCGGATGCCGGGGACGGACATGACGATGTCTCCTTCGAAGGGCGTTCGGTCCGGTGGGACGGACCCCGTGACGCCGATATGGAGCTTGTCAGGACCGGCATAAACGGAAACGATGGAAACCCATCGTTTCGCAAAAGCAGGGTTGCCATGCGCCTACCCGATTTCGAGGCCTGGGCGATCTTCGCCAAGGTGGCCGAGGCCGGCTCCTTCGTGCGGGCCGCGGCCGACCTCGGCCTGTCGAAGGGCACCGTCTCGAAGGCGGTGAGCCGGCTCGAGGCGCGTCTCGGCGCCCCGCTGTTCCACCGCACCTCGCGAAAACTCTCGCTCACCGAGACCGGGCGGCAGGCCCGCGAGGGCGCCGCGCGGCTGCTGGCGGAGGGAGAGGCGGCCGAGGCGCTGGCGATGGCCACCACGGCCGAGCCGCGCGGCCTGGTGCGGCTGGCCTGTCCGATGTCGTTCGGGGTGCTGCACGTGGCCCCGCTGCTGCCGGCCTTCCTCGCCGCCCATCCGCAGGTGCGGATCGACCTGGCGCTGAGCGACGCCGTGGTCGATCTCGTGGGCGAGGGCTTCGATCTCGCCCTGCGCATCGCGGCGCTGGCCGATTCGAGCCTCAGGGTGCGCCGCCTGTGCCCGATCCGGCGTTCGCTGGTGGCGGCCCCGGCCTATCTCGACCGGCACGGCCGGCCGCAGGCGCCGGCCGACCTCGCCCACCACGCCTGCCTCGGCTACGCCCACCTCCCGAGCCCCGACCGCTGGCGCTTCGTGAGCGAGACCGGCGAGGAGGCGAGCGTGGTGCCGGGCGGGCCGCTGCGGGCCAACAACGCCGACGCCCTGACGCCGGCGGTGCTGGCGGGCCTCGGCCTCGCCGTGCAGCCCGATTTCATGGTGTGGGAGGACCTGGCCGCCGGCCGGCTCGAACGGGTGATGACGGCCTGGGCGCCGCCGCCGATCGCCCTCAACCTGGTGATGCCCCCGGGTGCCCTGCGCCCGGCGCGGGTGAGCGCGCTGATCGGCTTCCTCGAACGGGAACTGGTGGCGCGGCCGTGGAACACGCCGGGGCCGTGACCGGATGTGACGGGCTGGTCCCAGTCGTGCTTACGGTTGTCCGACAGGCGCGCGCGCAAGGAACATGCGCAAGGACCGCGCGCAAGACGAACCATGATCGACGGGGGGACGGATGGCGGCCAAGGCGCAGACACACGACGGCACCGGCAAGGTCGGGTCGATCTGCCGGTCCCTGCGCCGGGCCATCGTCGAGCGGGCGCTGCTGCCGGGGGACCGCCTGCCCGAGGATGCGCTGGGCGAGCGCTTCGGCGTCAGCCGCACCATCGCCCGCCAGACCCTGGGGCAGCTGGCGGCGGAGGGGCTGGTGGAACTGCGCCGCAACCGCATCGCCGTGGTGGCGACCCCGAGCTGGGAGGAGGCGCGCGACACCTTCGAGGTCCGCATCTCGCTGGAGCGCCTGGTGATGCAGCGCCTCGTCGGGCGAATCGGCCCGGCCCAGGAGGCGGCGCTGCTCGCCCATATCGACGAGGAGGATGCCGCCCGCCACGGCACCGAGGCCGCCTCGATCCGGCTCGCCACCGAGTTCCACCTGCTGCTCGCCGAAATGACCGGCAGCCCGGTGCTCGGCCGCTACGTCGGCGAACTCGGCTATCGCTGCGCCCTGATCCTGTCCCTGTACAGCCGGCCCCATTCCTCCGATTGCGCCGTGAGCGAGCACCGCGAGATCGTCGCCGCCCTGGTGGCGGGGGACGCCGAGCGGGTGATCGCCCTCATGGACCACCACCTCGACGCGGTGGCCGAGCGCGCCCACATCGTCGCCGAGCCCCCCCGCGACCGCGACCTCGGACGCCTGCTGGCGCCTTATGTCGAGGGCGGGGCGGCGAGGCGGAAGGCGGGGTGAGGGGAGCGGTGTCGGCCGGAACCCGATTGAGCGAAACGCGCAGCCCTCACCCACCCACCTCCGGCAGCCGCCCGGCGTAGTCCGCGATCCCGCCGGCCGTCGTCAGCCAGACGTCGTCCCGCCGCGACGCGATATGGGCCAGGGCGGCGCGCAGCGGGCGCAGGCGGTGGGGCTGGCCGACGATGTAGGGGTGGAGGGCGATGCCCATCACCAGGGGCGCGGCGGCGCTCTGCGCCAGCATCTCGTCGAAGGCGTCGACGATCATGTCGGAAAAATCCCGGGCCGAATCCTTGCGCGCCACGATGGCGGGGATGTCGTTGAGCTCCTGCGGGTAGGGCACCGAGAGGATGCGCCCGCCGCCGCGGGTGGCAAACCACACCGGCTGGTCGTCGTGGGCCCAGTCGAGGAGGTAGCGGTAGCCGGCCTCGGCCAGGAGGTCGGGGGTGATGCGCGACTGCGAGATCCACGGCCCGAGCCAGCCGGCCGGGGCGCGGCCCTCGTGACGGGTGAGGGTGGCGGTGGCCTCGGCGATGAGCGCGCGTTCGGCGGCCTCGTCGAGGGGGCCCTGGCGCTCGGCGTTGGTGCGGCCGTGGCCGACGATCTCGTCGCCGCGTGCCCGGAACGCCTCGATCAGGCCGGGGCAATCGGCATAGAGCCGGCTGTTGACGAGCACGCTGGCGGGGAGCCGCAGGCTGTCGAACGCCTCGGCGAGCCGGAACGCGCCGACGCGGTTGCCCCAGTCGCGCCAGGCGTAGTTCAGCACGTCCGGCTGCGGCCCGCCCGGCGCCAGCTCGGCCCCGAGGCCGGAGCCGAAATCGAAGGTCTCGAGGTTGAGGGCGACGTAGACGGCCAGGCGCCTGCCCTGCGGCCAGTCGTAGACCGGCCTTTGCGGGAGGGCGCTGTAGCCGTAGCGGCCGTGTCCGGGAATCGTATCCATGGGGTGTCTTCGTGAGGGGTGGAGGGATCAGGCGGCGCCGAGGTAGGCCGCTTCCAGGGCCTTGTCGGCGGCGAGCTCGGCGGCCGAGCCGGCGGTGACGACGCGGCCCTGTTCGAGCACGTAGCCGCGGTCGGCCACGGTGAGCGCCAGGGCCGCCATCTGGTCGACGATGAGGATGGTGACGCCCTGGTCGCGCAGCTCCGCCACCACGGCGTAGAGGGCGTTGATCATCGCCGGGGCGAGGCCGAGGGACGGCTCGTCGAGGAGGAGGATGCGGGGTTTGGCCATCAGCCCGCGGGCGATGGCGAGCATCTGCTGCTCGCCCCCCGAGAGGAGGCCGGCCCGGCTGCCGGCGCGCTCGCGCAGGCGCGGGAAACGGTCGAGCAGGGCCTCGATCTCGGCGGGGTCGAGGGCCTCGGCCCGGCCGTGGGCGCCCAGGCGCATGTTCTCGATGACGGTGAGTTCGGGAAACACCTGGCGGCCCTCGGGCACCAGGGCGAGGCCGAGCCGGGCGATGCGGTGGGCCGGCAGCGCCGCGATGGCGACGTCGTCGAGCAGGATGGTGCCGGTGACCGGGCGCAGCAGGCCCGCGAGGGAGCGCATGGCGGTGGACTTGCCGGCCCCGTTGGCGCCCAGCAGCGCCACCGTCTCGCCGGGGCGCACCTCCAGGGCGAGGGCGTCGAGGACCGGCGCGGCGCCGTAGCCGGCGGTGAGCCCCTGCGCGAACAGCACCGCGTCGGCCGGCCCGCGCCAGGGTGTCTCGCGGGGCCTCGCCGGCGTGTCGGCCCCGCCGAGGTAGGCGCGCAGCACGGCCGGATCGGTGCGGACGGCGGCGGGCGTGCCCGCGGCGATGGGCCGGCCGGCGTCCATGACGAGGACGTGGTCGGAGACGCTCATCACCAGCGGCATGTCGTGCTCGACCAGCACCACGGCGATGCCGCAGCCGGCGATGCGGCGCAGGAGGCCGCCGAGCGCGTCGGTGTCGGCCCGGGTGAGGCCGGCGGCGGGCTCGTCGAGCAGCAGCACGCGGGGGCGGCCGGCCAGCGCCCGCGCGATCTCCACGAGGCGACGGTCGACGTGCGGGAGTTCCCCGGCCGGCCGGTCGAGGCGGCCTTCGTAGCCGGCAAAGTCGAGGAGGGCGGCGGCGTCCCTGGCGTCGCCGGCGCGGGGCCAGCGCCAGAGCCGGCCCGGATCGAGGGCGAGGACGACGTTGTCGAGGACGCTGAGCGAGCCGAACAGGCGGGTGGTCTGGTAGGTGCGGGCGATGCCGGCCCTGGCGATGGCATGGGCGGGCGCACCGGCGAGATCCGCGCCGGCGAGGCGTATGGCGCCGGCGTCCGGCCGGTAGAAGCCCGAGACCATGTTAAGCACGGTGGTCTTGCCCGCGCCGTTGGGGCCGATGAGGCTGGTGACGGCGCCGGGGGCGGCCGTCACCGAGACGCCCTCGGCCGCGCGGATGCCGCCGAAGGCGATGCCGATGCCCTCGATCGCCAGGGGCTCGCCGCCACGCCGGTAGAGGAGGCGCGTCACATCGGGCGAGGGCCGGGGCGGCTCGGGGGCGGGCTTGGGCAACAGCCGCGCCAAAGTCCCGATCAGCCCCGAGGGCACCAGCCACAGCACCACCAGGGTGGCGAGGCCGAAGAACAGGAGCCGGTATTCGGCGAGCCCCGCCAGCAGTTCCGGCAGGAGCACGGTCACGAGGGCGCCCACCAGCGGCCCCAGCACCGTGCCGGCCCCGCCCACCACCACCGAGAGGACGAACAGGATCGACTGCGAGAACGGGAACGAACTCGGCGCGATGAATAGCATCAGGGGCGGCAGCACCGCGCCGGCCAGCGCCGTCAGCGCCGCCGAGATCGCGAAGGCCAGGGTCTTGACCCGCACCGGGTCGAACCCGAGGGAGGCGGCGGCGACATCGGCGTCGCGCACCGCCCGCATGGCACGGCCGAGGCGGCTCAGCGCCAGGCGGTGGAAGCCGTAGAGGGCGCCACCCGCTCCGAGGACCGAGAGGAGCGCCAGCTCGCGCTCCAGGAACGCGTGGCCGAACAGGGTCGGGCCGCCGGTGACGACGAGGCCGTTCTGGCCGCCGGTGAGCGCCCCGCCCTCGATCAGCCCGTGCTCGACGATGAAGCCGAAGGCGATGGTGACCATGGCCAGGTACGGCCCCTTCACCCGCATCGCCGGGATCGCGAGCAGCCCGCCGATGCCGGCCCCGATCAGCGCGGCGGCCGGAAGCGCCAGCCAGAAGCTCACCCCGGCCAGCGTCAGGATCGCGCTGGCGTAGGCGCCGATGGCGTAGAACCCGGCGTGGCCGAACGACATCAGCCCGGTCAGGCCGAGGAGCACGTTGAGGCCGGTGCCGGCGATGGCCGTGAGCGCGACGAGGGCGATCACGAAATGCGCGTAGCCGGAACTGACCATCACCAGGGCGAGGCCGGCCAGGGTGAGGCCGGCGATGGCCAGCGGCATCGCGTGAGGCGAACGCAGCATCGCTCAGACCTTGTTGACGGCGGCGCGACCGAGCAGGCCGTCCGGCCGCAGGGCGAGCGCCAGGATGATCACGGAGAACACGACGATCTGGGTGTAGGTCGAGCCGAGGGTGGCGGTGACGAGCGCCTCGGCGAGACCGTAGAGGAGGCCGGCCAGCACCACGCCGGTGGCCGAGCCGATGCCCCCCAGGATCGCCACCGCGAAGGCCTTGATGCCGAACAGGGTGCCCATCTCGGCCGAGACCGAGAACAGCGGCGCGATCAGCAAGCCCGCCACCCCGGCGAGCAGCGCCGAGAGGGCATAGGCGCAGGCCACGGTCCGGCGCACGTCGATCCCCATCAGCCGGGCGGCGTCGGCGTTCTGGGCCACCGCCAGCAGGACGCGGCCGAGGTCGGTCCGGCGGAACACCGTCCGGATGGCGAAGGCGACGCCGAGGCCGACCACGGGGATGACGAGCTGCAGGGGATAGAGGCCGGTGCCGAGGATCTCCACGGGCCTGGTGGCCAGCACGGAGGGCAGGCTGCGCGGCTCCTTGCCGAAGGTGAACAGGATGGCGTTGTCGAGGACGATGCCGCCGGCCACGGTGGCCAGGAGCCAGGAGTCGGACGCCCGCTCGACGAAGGGCCGCACCAGGAGGCGTTCCACCACGAGGCCGAGCAGCGCGCAGCCGGCGAGCGCCAGGAGCACGGCCAGCGGCATCGGCCAGCCGAGGGTGACGCCGAGGGCGTAGCCGAGCACCGCGCCCAGGGTCACAGCACTCCCTTGTGCGAAGTTGACGGTGCCCGACACCACGTAGGTGACGTGGAACCCGAGCGCGATCAGCCCGTACATGCTGCCGAGGCCGAGGCCGCTGACGAGGGTTCCGGTCAGCATGGGGTGGAGCCTTTCGGGTTGGCGGGGGCCGGACGTCGGACCGCAGGAGACGCCGGATCGGGCGCGGGTCCCTTCTCCCAGGGGGAGAAGGACAGGTTGAGGGGCGTGCCCCCTCCGGAACGGTCACTCCCCTCACCCCTGCGCTCTCCCCCTGGGAGAGGGAGCCCGTCGCGGCGCACGAACGACGTTGCGCCCTCGGAATCGGGTTGCGACGGGACCACCGGCAGCCCGCCCCCTCCCCTCAGTTGCCCACCGCGACGATCTCGCCGTTCTGGAACCGGGTGAAGACGTAGTCCTGCGGCCCGAGCGCGTCGTGCTGGCCGGGGGCGAAGGGTTTTTCGTAGGTCTTGATCAGGCCGGGATAGGTGGCGACCTTGTAGAAGCCGTCGCGCACCTCCGGTCCCTTGGCGGAGCCCGCCGCCTTGATGGCCAGCGCCAGGAGGTGGGTGGCGTCGTAGGCGTTGGCGATGCCCACCGCCGGGGTGACGTCGGCCATCGACTTGATCGCCGGGTACTTCGCCTTGAGGGCGGTCAGCACCGCGGTCGCCTTGGGAGACGCGTTGCCGGCAAAGGTGAAGGTCTGGATGAAGTGGACCTTGGCGGCACTCGGGCCGGCCAGTTCGTCGAAGCGCCCGCCGGCAGGGCCCCAGTGCGAGACCACCGGCACGCTCCAGCCCATCCGGTCGAGGGATTTGACGACCTGCGCCGAGGGGCCGACGTTGCCGACCATGAACAGGGCGTCGGCGCCGGCCTCCTTCAGCCGGGTGAGCTGGGGCACCATGTCGACGTCGGAGGCCTCGAACTTCTCGATGCCGGCCGCGGGCAGGTTCGCGCCCTTCAGGGCGGCGGTCAGGCCCTTCTCGTTGGACTCGCCCCAGGCGTTGTTGACGAGGATCATGCCCGGCTTCTTGGCGCCGTAGGTCTTGACCGCGTAGGCCACCAGCGCCTCGTCCACCAGCGCATCCACCGCCGAGACCCGGAAGGCGTAGTTGTCGGCGGCCCCGTTGCGGGTGATGCCGGTGCCCGCCGCCCAGGGGCCGAGGAAAGGCACCTTCATCTGGTTGGCGATGGGGACGATGGCCATCGACACCGGCGTGTCGAGGCCGCCCACCAGCGCCACGACCCCGACCCGCTGGACGAGCTCGCGCGCGGCGAGCACGCCCTTCGAGGGGTTGGCCTCGTCGTCGCGGGCGACGAGTTCGAGGGGCTGGCCGAGCACGCCGCCGGCGGCGTTGATCTCGTCGATGGCCAGCCCGATGCCCCGCGAGATCGCCTCGCCGGACTTGGCCGACTGGCCGCTCAGCGCCGTGACGAGGCCGATCTTGAGGGTCTCGGCCGCGTGGACGCCCGAGGCCAGACCCAGCCCGATCAGGGCCACCGTCCCCAGGGCCAGCCGGCGTGTCGGCGATCGGCGTCCTTTGGCGTTCGGAGCCCGGGCGTTCGGAGCCTGAGTTTTCAGAGCCTGAGGTTTCATGGCCTGGGCGTTCATGGCGTCGTCTCCGGCTGAGGGTTACGGGCCTTTGCGCAACGGCCGTGCCATGCGCGTCGCATGGGCTGACGCCTTGCAGAGTCAGGCGAATCTCGGTTCGATGACGCCTCGCTGCCCAGATCGGCGCCAAACTGCATGCACTTGATGCATACACTTCGGCGCGATTCGCGCAATCCTGCCGCCGGACCCGATCCTGCCGCCCTCTCGAGGAGACCCCATCCATGACCACCGGACCAGCCACCGACACGACGCAGCGCGACGCGGCCGTGGTCACCGCCTATCTCGAAGCCTCGATGGTGCCCGACCCCGAGCGGGCGGCGGGCTACATGGCGCCGGGCATCCCGATCACCTTCACCGGCGCCCGGCTGTTCCACCACCCGCGCGAGGTCACCGCCTTCAACGCCGGCCGCTACGCCTGGGTGAAGAAGCGCATGGAACGCCTCGACGTGGTGCCGGGCGACGGCGTCACCACGGTCTACAGCCTCGGCACCCTCTACGGCGCCTGGCCCGACGGCACCCCCTTCGAGGGCAACCGCTACGTCGACCGCTTCACCGTGCGCGACGGGGTGATCGTGACCATGGAGGTCTGGAACGACAGCGCCGAGCGCCTGCTCACGAAGCACGGGATCACCGCCTGAAGGGGGAGCCCGCGGCGTTGACAAACGCCGGCCCGGCCGTCTGTCCTGCGCTGGACCCATGCTGTTCACCCGCCTCTCCGACGACCTGTTCCGGCCGCTGGCCTCCCCGAGCCGGGCCTTCAACGCGGCCCTGCTGCTGCACCTGCACACCCGCGTCTTCGCCGACGTCGCCGACCCCCTGCGCAAGGGCGAACTCCTCACCGAGATCGGCGATTTCGCCGAGGCCTTCAGCCAGGGCGAGATCGCCGACGACGAGACCACCCCGGCGGACCCGGTCGAGCGCCGCTCGGCGATCTACCGGCGCCTGCTCGATGCCGGCTGGCTGACGGAGCGGCGCGAGCGCTACGTGCCGGTGGTGGAGTTCGACCCCGAGGCCCGCCTCCTCATCGAGGAGCTGGCCCGGCTCGACAGGGGCGAGACCCGCTCCTACGGCGGCGCGGTGCTGGAGGTGCTCGGCAGCCTGGAGAGCGCCATCGCCAACCCGGCCGACCGCTCGGAGGCGCTGGTCAATGCCGCCAAGGCGTCGCGCGCCTTCCTCGGCCACCTGCGCAGCCTGGCCGGGGCCATGCGCAAGGTCGAGGAGCGCATCCTGCGCGAGGACGACCAGCGCGCCGCCTTCCGGCTCTACTTCGAAGAGTTCGTCGCCCGCCACCTGGTCAGCGACTACCGCACCCTCCACACCCGCCTGAACCCGTTCCGCTTCCGCTCCGGCATCGTGCGCGAGGCGGCCCGGGCCCTGCGCGACGCCCTCACCATCCGCGCCCTGGCGGAGGCCGGCCTGCGCGAGGGCCGCGCCCCGGACCTGGGAAGCGCCGAACGGACCGTGCGCGGCGACCTGGCCGAGATCCTGGCGGTCTTCGAGGGGCTCGACCGGCATCTCGATGCGGTGGACGCGGTGGTCGCCCGGCTCGAACGGCGGATCGCGGCGGCCCTGCGCTACCTCGACCACCGCGATTCCGACCGGATCGAGCGGGTCGCCGCCGCCCTGCGGGCGGTGGGAGCGACGGGCACCCCGCCCGATCCGCCGCCGATGGCTCAGGTCTCGCTGCTGCACCCGCCGGTGGGTGAGCCCCACCTCTACCGGCCGCGCAACGCCCGCCGCCCGATCCTGGCCGAGCCGCTGCCCGAGATCTGGCTCGATCCCGCGGTGGAGGCCTTCATCGCCGCCAAGGACGCCTTCCGCCAGCGGGTGGCGGTGACGCCCGAACGGATGATCGCCTTCGTCGAGGGCCAGCTCGGCCGATCGACGGCGATCCGCGGCTCGCAGATCCGGGTGACCGACGTCGACGCCTTCGTGGTGTTCCAGCGCCTGCGCGAGCTCGACGTGCTGTTCGACGGCGCGCTCGGCCAGCGCTACCGCCTGTCGCGCCTGGAGGGCCGTGTCTCCAACGGCTGGCTCGACTGCCCGGATTTCCTGCTGGAACGGACCGGGCTGCGGGTGGTGCGGGAGCGCTGAGGCGAGGCCCAGCGGGGGGCGCATCCCCCTCCCCCTCGCGGGGAGGAAGGCGGGTCGCGGGTCCCGCTGTCGGCTTTGGACGGTCGGGCACCGCCCCCTGTCTCGCCCAACCGATTCGTTCGACGGCGTTGCGTAAACTGTATGCAATCTGCCCAATTCAGGTCAGAGGGCGCCCATTGTTTCCACTTTACAGAAAATAATATTCTCTCCAGTGAAGTGCATACATCCTCGCCCCCGGCGGGGTGTTTCACATGAAACGAATGGGAAGCCGGTCATGGATCCCCTGTCACTCACCCGCCGCGGTCTGATCGGCGGCGCGGCGGCGCTGGCCGCCCTCGGTCCCGGTGCGTCGCGCTCTTTCGCGCAGACGACGACCGGCACCCCTGCCGGGGCTCCCGCCGGCACCCTCAACTACGGTATCTCGATGAGCGACCTGCCGCTCACCACCGGGCAGCCGGACCGGGGTGCGGGCGGTTACCAGTTCACGGGCTTCACCCTCTACGATCCGCTGGTGGCCTGGGAGATGGACGTCTCCGACCGCCCCGGAAAGCTGGTGCCGGGTCTGGCCACCTCCTGGGAGAGCGACCCGGCCGACCGCAAGAACTGGGTCTTCAAGATCCGCGAAGGCGTGAAATTCCACGACGGCTCGCTCCTCGACGCCGATGCGGTGATCTGGAACTTCGACAAGGTCCTCAACAAGGAGGCCCCGCATTTCGACCAGCGCCAGGCGGCGCAGGTGCGCCCGCGCCTGCCCTCGGTGGCCAGCTACAGGAAGCTCGACGCCTCCACGATCCAGGTGACGACCAAGGCAGCCGACTCGCTGTTCCCCTACCAGATGCTGTGGTTCCTGGTGTCGTCGCCGGCCCAGTACGAGAAGGTCGGCCGCGATTGGGCGAAGTTCGCCTTCGAGCCCTCGGGCACCGGCCCCTACAAGCTCGCCGGCCTGACCCCGCGGGTGCGGGCCGAGCTCGTGCCCAACGAGGCCTACTGGAACCCCAAGCGCGCCCCGAAGCTCGCGCGGCTCATCCTGAGCTGCCTGCCCGAGGACCTGTCGCGGGTGAACTCGCTGCTCAGCGGCAGCGTCGACCTCATCGAACTGCCCGCCCCCGATTCGGTGCCCCGCCTCAAGGCCGCGGGCATGCGCATCGTCGGCAACGACACGCCCCACGTCTGGAACTACCACCTGTCGATGGTCGAAGGCAGCCCGTGGCGCGACCTGCGCCTGCGCAAGGCGGCCAACCTCGCCATCGACCGCGAGGGCGTGGCCACCCTGATGGGCGGGCTCGCCACCCCGGCCGAGGGCCAGGTGCAGCGCTCGAGCCCGTGGTTCGGCAAGCCGACCTTCAAGGTCGGCACCGACATCGACGCCGCCCGCAAGCTGATGAAGGACGCCGGCTACTCGGCCCAGAACCCGCTTAAGGCCAAGTTCATCATCCCCACCGGCGGCACCGGGCAGATGCTGTCCCTGCCCATCAACGAGTTCATCCAGCAGAGCTGGGCCGAAATCGGCATCGCGGTGGAGTTCCGCACCGTCGAGCAGGAGGTCGCCTACACCGCCTGGCGCCAGGGCGCGGCCGATCCGAGCCTGAAGGGCATCACCGCCAGCAACGTCGCCTACGTCACCTCCGACCCGCTCTACGCCATCATCCGCTTCTACGATTCGAAGCAGATCTCCCCCAACGGCGTGAACTGGAGCCACTACCGCAACCCGGAGGTCGACGCCCTCTGCGACAAGGTCAAGCAGAGTCTCGACCCCAAGGAGCAGGACGCGATGCTGGCGCGTATCCACGAGATCGTGGTCGACGACGCGGTGCAGGTTTGGGTCGTCCACGACACCAATCCCCACGCCCTGTCCCCGAAGGTGAAGGGCTACACCCAGGCCCAGCACTGGTTCCAGGACCTCACCACCCTGTCGTGAGGGCGCGCTCCCGCCGACGCCGTCGCGTCGTCGGCGGGGTCCTTGCCGATCCACCGCCCGCTTGCCTCGGATTGCCGGGCGATACGGTTTCCACTCGAATCGAGCGGGACCCGTATCACCGAGCCCGCACGGCGCCTGAGCGAAGCCCATGTCCGCATCACGACGTGATCACCCGGAAATGGGATGACGGGACGGCCTACGTCCCGATCATCGAGCGGATGCGGGCGGCCATGGTCTCGATGGCGAAGGGCTTGGTCAGCACCGCCATGCCGGGGGCGAGCGAGCCGTTGCCGACGGCGGCGTTCTCGGCGTAGCCGGTGATGAACAGCACCTTCAGGGCCGGCCGGCGCGCGCGCGCGGCATCCGCCATCTGGCGTCCGTTCATGCCGCCGGGCAGGCCCACGTCGGTGATGAGCAGGTCGATGCGCACGTCCGACTCCAGCACCCTGAGGCCCGCCGCGCTGTCGGACGCCTCGATGGCGGTGTAGCCGAGGTCCGCCAGGACGTCGGCGATCAGCATGCGCACGGTGGATTCGTCGTCCACCACCAGCACCGTCTCGCCCTGGACCGAGCGCGGCAGCCGGGCGATGTCGGTGGGGGCCTCCTCCGGCGCGATCTCGCCCTCGTGCCGCGGCAGGTAGATGCAGACCGTCGTACCCTTGCCGACCTCCGACGTGATGCGGACCTCCCCGCCCGACTGCTGGGCGAACCCGTAGATCATGCTGAGCCCGAGGCCCGTGCCCTGCCCGATCGGCTTGGTCGTGAAGAACGGCTCGAACACTCGCTCCACCACCTCCGGCGGCATGCCGATGCCGGTGTCGGTGACGCTCAGGCACAGGTACTGCCCCGGCGGCATGTCGTGCCCGCGCGCCGCCTGCGCGTCGAACCGGGTGTTGGCGGTCTCCACCGTGATGCGGCCGCCCTCCGGCATCGCGTCGCGGGCGTTGATGCACAGGTTCAGGAGCGCGTTCTCGAGCTGCGAGGGGTCGACCAGGGCCGGCCAGATCCCGGCGGCGGCGGCGACGTCGATCGGGATCGCCGGCCCCACCGTGCGCTGGATCAGCTCGCGCATGTCCGCCACGAGGCGGTTCACGTCGGTGGGCTTCGGGTCGAGGGTCTGGCGGCGGGAGAACGCGAGCAGCCGGTGGGTCAGCGCGGCGGCGCGCTTCGAGGCCCCCTGCGCCGCGGCCATGTAGCGTTCGACGTCGTTGAAGCGGCCCTGCTGCATCCGGGTCTGCATCAGTTCGAGCGCACCCGAGATGCCGGCCAGCAGATTGTTGAAGTCGTGGGCGAGGCCGCCGGTGAGTTGGCCCACCGCCTCCATCTTCTGGGCCTGGCGCAGGGCCTCCTCGGCCGCCATCAGGTCGCCGGTGCGGGCCGCCACCTGCTCCTCGAGGGTCGCGTTGAGGGCGGCGAGCGCATCCACCGCCTCGCGCACCGCCGCATCCGCCCTGACCCGTTCGATATGGGCCCAGCAGCGTTCCGTGACCTCGCGGACGAGGGTCAGGTCGTGCGCGGTCCAGGTGCGGGGGACCCGGTCGTGGATCGCCATCAGGGCGGTCAGGCGGCCGTCCTTGATCAGCGGCATGCAGATCGTGGCGGCGATGCCGATCGCCTGGAAGGTCGCGGCCTCCTCCGGCGCCAGCTCCGCCAGGTTGTCGTTGACGATCAGCGGTTCGCCGGCACCGAGGTCGCGCACCGCACGCCTGCCGAAGGCGGCCAGGCTGTAGTGACCGACGATGCTGGGGGAGCCGGGTGCGGCCCAGTCGCCGCGGATGGTGAAGCCGTCCTCGTCCGGGTCCATGTCCGCGTAGGCGCAGTTCGACAGGGACAGGTGCTCGGCCACCATCCGCGTGGTGGTGGCCAGGATGGCGTCGGCGTCCACGCTCTTGGCGGTGGCCACCCCCAGGTCGTCGAGGAAGCGCAGGCGGGCCTCGTTGGCGCGCAACGCCTCGTCCGCCTGCCGCCGGCGGGTGATGTCGATGGCGGTGCCCAGCGCCCGCAGGCAGCGGCCGCCCTCGTCGAACAGGCCCCGGCCCTTGGCCGCGACCCAGCGCACGAGGCCGTCCTCCTTGCCGACCGTGCGGTACTCGACGTCGTAGGTCGCCCGCTGCAGCGGATCGAGGGCCGAGGCGAAGGCGGCGACGGTCGCGTCCCGGTCCTCCGCGTGCAGGCCGCCGTAGAAGTCGTCCATGGAGCAGGGCACGTCCGGCGAGATGCCGAACATCGCCTTGGTGCGGTCCGACCAGGTCAGGACGCCGGTGGAGAGGTCGAGGTCCCAGGTGCCGATCTCGGCCGCCGCCACCGCGAGCTGGTGCGAGACCTCGCTGAAGGCCAGGCGCTCCCGGCTGGCCTGCCGTTCCGCCGCCAGGATCGCGTTCTGGGTCTCGAGGGCGCAGAGGCGGTCCCGGTCGAGGGTGACGTCGAGCTGGCTGGCGAAGAAATACGCCAGCGCCCCGGCCGCGTCGGTGACCGGCGCCAGCAGGAGCCGGTTCCAGAACGGGGTGCCGTCCTTGCGGTAGTTGCGGATGTCCATCTCGACGGCCCGCGGCACCGCCAGCGCCTCCCGCAGGCGGGCCACGTCGTCGGGATCGGTCTCGCCCCCCTGCAGGAACCGGCAGTTGCGGCCCAGGATCTCCTCGCGGTCGTAGCCGGTGAGACGGCAGAACGCCTCGTTGACGAAGACGATCGGATTGTCGGGCAGGCGCGGGTTCGTGATGACCATCGGCATGCGCGTGGCGCGCACGGCCGCGGGGAACGGATCGAAGCCGCCGTCGGTGCCGGCGATCTCGGCGCCGATCCGGGTCTCGTCGCGCAAGAGCTGCTCGACGGAGTCCCGCGGGATCGACGGCTCGGTCGTGTGGTCCTTCGAGGTCTCGTCCATGCGACCGGCGGTATACCCGACAAAGGATCGTTTTTCACCGCGCCCGGCCACGCGCCGCGGGCGATCGGGTCCCGGACGAGGTTCTTCGCGAGCGGGACGTTCTGGGAATCGGGTTTTTGCGGGACATGTTCCCGGCTTGTCATCGGGGAGGACGGCCCGCCGGCCCGTGCTAGGAGGAAGGCGATCCGAACGCCAGCCGGTCCGCCATGCTTGAAGCCTTCCGCGCCATCGTCGACGGCGACGAGCCCCCTCCCCCCGGGGCCCGCGCGCCCGACGAGACCGAACTCACCCGCGCCCTGCAGGTGCTGCTCAAGAGCCAGTGCGTCTATGCCGGCACGCCGGGCATCGGCCGCTCCTACGAGATCGCCCGGCACTACGCGCCGTTCTTCCAGAGCTACTTCTCCGGCCTCGGCTACGGCTTTGAGGTCTCGCACCGCGACCAGATGGTGTTCCTGCGGGTTCCGACCGACGGGGTCCGCCACGACGGCCAGGCCGAGCGCCTGCGCAAGGACGAGACCCTGGTGCTGCTGGCCCTGCGCCTCGCCTACGAGGAGGGCTTGCGCGACCACCGCGTCACCACCGAGGGGGTGGTCGAATGCACCACCGACGACATCGCCGAGTCGATCCGCACCGCCGCCCGCAGCGATCCGCCCGAGGAGACGCGGCTCACGGAGATCCTGCGCCTGTTCGCCCGCAAAGGCGCGCTGCGCCTGGGCGAACGCGACAAGGCGGAGCGGATCACGCCCCTGATGGTGCTGCCGGGCATCGCGGTGCTCTCGCCCGACGCCTGGATGGACCAGGTCCGGGCCTGGGCCTCGCGCGGTGAAGACGAAGGGTGACGGGGGAACGGCCGAACGCCCTGGGTCGTTTCCCGTGGCCTTAGCCGGCTCGGCGATCGCCTCCGGCCGCACCTGCCGGAGAGCCTCGTTGTTTCGCATGGACGCGCCGACGCTCGAACACATCGCCCGGCTCGGGTACGGCGCCCGCGGGGCGGTCTACTGCCTCGTCGGCGGGCTCGCCGTCCTCGCCGCCGTCGGCACCGGCGGCCAGACCGGGGGCAGCAAGTCGGCCCTGACCGCCCTGCTGACGCAGCCGTTCGGGCGGATCTGGCTCGGGCTCGTCGCCCTGGGCCTGCTGTGCTTCGCCGTCTGGCGGATCGTCGAGGCCGCCACGGACGCCGATCGCCACGGGCGCTCGGGCAAGGGTCTGGCGGTGCGCGCCGCCCATGTCGTCAGCGGGCTGACCAACGCGGCGCTGGCGCTCAGCGCCGGGCAGCTCGCCCTCGGCCTCGCCCTGTCGAGCCGGGACAACGAAGCCGCGCAGGATTGGACCGCCTGGCTGCTCGGCCAGCCGTTCGGGCAGTGGCTCACCGGGATCGTCGGCCTCGTGGTGATCGGCATCGGCCTCGGCTTCCTGCGCAAGGGCTGGTCGGGCGACGTCGTCAAGCACCTCGCCCTGCCGGCGGGCGCCGGGTCCTGGGCGGTCCCCCTCGGCCGGCTGGGCTTCGCCGCGCGCGGAGTGGTGTTCGCGCTCATCGGCGGCTTCCTCGTCCTGGCCGCCGTCCACAGCCGCTCCTCGGAGGTGAAGGGCCTGGGCGAATCCCTCGTCTTCCTCCGCAGCCAGCCGTTCGGATGGGTGCTCCTGGGGCTGACCGCGGCCGGCCTGTTCGCCTTCGGCCTGTTCAGCTTCGTCCAGGCCCGCTACCGCCGCATCGACGCCCCCGACATGGCCGACGGAAAGGCCGCCCTGAAGAACGCGGCGTCCTCGCTGCCGGGGCGGTGAGGCGCGTCAGCGGGCCCTGAGCGCCCGCCGCGTGCGCCCGATCCAGCGCAGGAACGCGGTGGAGCGCCACGACAGCGATTCGCGCATGCGCAGGCGCGAGGCCAGGGCCGCCTCCAGTCGTGTCCGCAAGTCGGCCATGGCGGCATCCGCCTCCTGCAGGCGGGCCTCCAGGTCTTCGGCGTCGGCCCGGCGCCGCGCGTCGGTCTCGGCCAGGGCGGCGGCCCGCCGCTCGGCGTCCGTCACCGCCGCCGTCAGGTCGGCGACCTCCCGATCGTAGCGGAGGTCTTTCTCCGCCACCGTCTGCGTCAGCTGTGCCACGGCGTGGTCCCGGCCGTGGATCTCCCGCTCGAGGTGCTGGAGGGTGCGCAGGTTGTAGACGTCGAGGGTGCCCGACCAGACGCGCAGCCGGTCGATCTCGTCCGGGGTGCGGGCATGAGTATAGAGGGTGTCGAGGGCAAAGCGCTGCATGTAGGTGTGGGGCTGCCGTTGTGCGATCGCGGCGACCCGCAGGGCGACCGGGTCGGTGGCGGGTCCGCCCTCCTCGCCGAACACCTCTCGGAACAGGTCTTCGTCGATGCCCGCGAACCGGTCGAGGATCCGAGTGATCTCGCATTGCAAGCGCAGCATCGCCTCCACCGTGGGAGCGCTGGTGTTGGCGTTGTTGTAGCGGATGCGGAACGCGCTCAGGGGCTCGGAAAGGACGTGGATGCCGTGGCCCGCGATCAGCATGCGGATCCACATGTCGAGGTCCTGCAGATTGACGAAGCGCGGGTCGTAGGCGCCGGCGGCCTCGTAGGCCTCGCGCCGGATCATGGCGGTGGGGGCGCACAGGCAGTTGCCCTCGAAGAAGAACTGCCGCAGCCAGGTCCGGCGCGAAAAATCGGGAAACCGCAGCGGCACGGTGAAATCGTTGAACGGCGCGGCCGGCAGCCCGTCCTCGCCGACGGGGCGGGGCTGGCCGAACACCAGGGAGACCTGAGGGTTCGCCTCGAGGAAGGCGACCTGGCGGGCGAGCCGTCCGGGCAGGGCCCAGTCGTCGGAGTTCAGGATCGCGAGGTAGCGTCCGCGGGCGCGGGCGATGGTGGCGTTCATCGCCGCCGAGATGCCGAGGTTGCGCGGGTGCGCCTCCAGGCGGATGCGGGGATCGTCGAACGCCTGGAGGATCGCCAGGGTGTCGTCGGTGGAGCCGTCGTCGGTGACGACGATCTCGAAGTCCTGGAACGGCTGGGCGAGCACGCTCTCGATGGTCTGGCGCACGTAGGGCGCGTGGTTGTAGGCCTTGATCAGGACAGAGACCGTGGGCGCGGCGTCCAGGGTCGCCGGGACGGCCGGCGGGAGAGGCGCCGCCGCGACCCGCGCGATCCCCTCCGCCGCCTCCCACCACAGCGGGCGGACGCAGGCCTCGTCGGGGACCATGTCCGGCCCCGAGAGGTCGGTGGACCCGGCCTCCATCTCGTCCCAGAACCCGCGCAGCCGCTCCCGGGTCCAGCGGTAGTGTTGGCCGTAGCCCTCGGCGAGGTCGACCTTGCCGAGACGCAGGGCCTGCGTCGCCTCCCGCGTCGCGTTCCGGTCGAAGCCGAGGTGCTTGTAGTGCCAGAGCATCAGGTCGTCGCGGGCGGGCAGGTGGAGGGCGCCCACGGGCTCGGCCGCGTGCCGGCCCGGCCCGAAGCCGGTCTCGTGCAGGGCGCCGGGGTCGAACACGCTGAGCTTGTTGAACGCGGCCCGCGGCCGGCCGCGGGTGACGCGCTCCACCAGCAGGCCGGCGTCGTCGGGCATCGCCTCGGCGTTCATGTCGAAGCCGAGCGCCGGGATCAGGGTGACGCCGCGCTCCCGCTGCTCGGCGAGGTAGTCGGCCATGCCCCGCCCGCGCAGATGGAGATGCTCGTCGATGGCAGTGACGATCACCCAGTCGGCCCGGCCGCGGCTCTCCTTCCAGGCCTCGTCCTGCATGGCCTTGTGCGACAGGACGAAGGACTCGGCCTCGACCCGGGCAAAGCTGCGCAGCTCCACCTTCGGATGCGCCGCCAGGATCTCGCGCGAACCGTCGGTGGAGCCGTCGTCGTAGATCACGTAGCGATCGACGAAGGGATCGTAGTGGCGGAAGAAGAAGCCGAGCATGTCGGCCTCGTCCCAGCACACGGTGTAGAGGTGGACGACGGGGAGCTTCACGTGACGGGCAGTCCCTTGTAGCCGCCGATGTCCCGCCGGACGATGCGGGCGGGGTTCCCGAGCACCAGGGCGCCCGGCGGCACGTCGCGGGTCACCACCGCGCCGCCGCCCACGACGGCGTTCTCGCCGATGGTCAGTTCGGGCAGGATCGTGGCGCCCGCCCCCACGACCGCGCCGCGCCCGATGGTGACATGGCCGGCCACGACGACGCCGGGGCCGATGGAGACGAAGTCCCCGAAGCGGGCGTGATGGCCGATGCTGGCCCCGCGGTTGATGAAGACGTGGGCGCCGAACGCCGAACGGGCGCCCAGCGAGCAGCCGGCATTGACGTAGGTGCCCGGCCCGATGTCGATCCGGCGGGGCGTCGCGACGGTGGGATCGACCAGCGTGAACGGCGTGACGAGCCCGGCCGCCCCCGCCTCCCGCGCCCCGGCCTGCCGGTGGGCGGGGGTGAACAGCGGCACCACGAACGCAATCGCGCGCAGGGTTTCGTCGAGGTCGGCGACATCGAGGGGGCGCACCCCCTCCCCCAGGTGGCAGGCGCCCGGCCGGTTGCGGACGCCGGCGACGATGGGGATGCCCGCGCGATGCAGGCTCTCCTCGACGTCGACCAGGATCGGCGAGCCGGTTCCGAACAGCAGGATCCCGGTCATCGCGGGCCCGCCTCGGCGAAGGTCAGGACCGCCTGCGCGATCCGCTCGGCGACCTCATCGGCGACGTCACCGATCACTTCTGGCTGGATCGGCAGACTCAGGAGGGTGTCGCTCAGCCTCTCGGTGATCGGCAGGGGGTGGGCCGCGCCCCCGGCGAAGGCGGGGTGCCGGTGCAGGCCGGGCGCGTAATGCACCGCGGTGCCGATGCCGGCGCCGGCCAGATGCTCCTTCAGCCGGTCGCGGTCGGGATGCGCGATGGCGAACTGGTGGTGGACGCAGCCCTCCGCCTCCGGCGGCAGGACGATGGACGGACAGGCCGCCAGACCCGCCCGGTAGCGCGCCGCGATAGCCCGGCGCTCGGCGTTGCCGGCATCGCAATGGGGCAAGAGCGCCAGCAGGATCGCCGCGTGGATCTCGTCGAGCCGGGCGTTGAAGCCGAGGGTCTGGCTCACGCGACCCCCGGGCGAAAAGCCGTAGGCGCGCAGCGAGCGGACCCGGCCGGCAAGCGCCGCATCGTCGGTGACCACCGCGCCGCCGTCCCCGACGCAGCCGAGGTTCTTGGTGGGATAGAACGAATAGGCCGCCGCGTGCCCGAAGGTGCCTAGGCGGCGACCCTCCAGGGTGGCCCCGTGCGACTGGGCGCAATCCTCCACCACCGCCAGCCCGTGCCGGCCGGCGATGGCCATGAGGGCGGGCATGTCGGCCGGATACCCGAACAGGTGCACCGGCATGATCGCGGTCGTGCGGGCCGTCACCGCATCCGCCACCGCGGCCGGATCGATGCAGCGGCTGGCGGCATCGACCTCGACGAAGCGGGGCAGGGCCCCGCACTGCAGGATCGCCTGTGCGCTCCCGGCGAAGGTGAGGGCCGGCAGGATCACCTCGTCGCCCGGGCCGGTGCCGAGGGCGCGCAGCGTCAGCGCCAGGGCATCCGTGCCCGAGGCGACGCCGATGCCGTGGCCACGGCCGCAGTAGCGCGCGAAAGCCGTCTCGAAGGCGTCCACCGCCGCACCGAGGATGTAGTCGGGTCCTCTCAGGACAGCGGACACCGCGGCGTCGATCTCGGGTCGGAAGCGGGCGATGCGGCGCGGTGGGGCCGCCTGCGGGATCATGCGAGGCAATCGGCCATGAAGAGATGCGGCTGGGCTCCGTCGTAGTGGCGGGTCTCGCCGTAGCGGGCCGAGGCGCATACCAGGAGGAGGGTGCCGGGACGGAAGTCGCGCAGGTGGATCAGGATCCCCGGCTTGATCCACAGGGCCCGGTCGTAGCCGTCGAGGCCGATGGCGGTCCGCTCGTCGCCGTTGTCGACGTGGATCTCCACCGACCCGGTCAAGGCCACGATCAGCTCGTCGCAGGAATTCGCGTGGCCGCCGCGGGTCACCTCCGACGACGAGACCTTCATGACGAACACCCGTTCCATCGGAAACGGAACGTTGCTGAAGTGTTCGAAGGCCAGCAGGTCGCCGCGCATGTCACGATTGACACGCTGGTCGATGAATTCGACGCCATTGATAAGGCGCATGACTTCTCGTTCCGATGACGTTTGCTTTCTCGTCACCGTATAATCCGATGTTTTAAAATGCAAACTCGGGATTATTCGGAAACATCGTTGCCGAATGCTCCCGGCGACACCGATGGGAGGCGTCGTCCCAGGCTGGGCCGGAGGGGTGCCAGGCTGGGTTGGAGGGGTGCCAGGCAACGCCGTGCCGCGTCCCGTGCATGGCCTCCGGACCCAGACCCCGTGATCCCCTGCCCAGCGATCCCCTGCCCAGCGATCCCCTGCCATGCCGGCCCCATCGCTTGCGCCGGCCGCGCGAGTCGGGGCAACTGGACGGCCACCCCTCACGGATCGCCGGGCCCCTCGGAGTGTATCGCCTCACCGACATCGTCCTCTCCAACTGGTACCTGATCCGGCGCGAGCAGATCCGGATCCGGGGCGCGACCGCCTTGGTCGGGCCGACGGGGGCGGGCAAGTCAACGATCTTCGATGCGGTCGGCACGGTGCTGGCCGGCAACAACGCCAGCCGGCTGGCGCTCAACGCGTCCGCCTCGGGGCGCAGCGCACGCACGGTGCGCGACTATTGCCTGGGCTGGATCAGCGACCCGGCCGAGGGCGGGCGCCCCACCCGCGAGGCCTGCGAGACCCTGATCGTCCTGGTGTTCGAGAACGCCGCCACCGGCCGGGTCGTCTCGGTGGGGCTGGCGCTGGCCGCCCGCGCCGAGGACAGCCGCGAGACCACCCTGTCGCGCTTCATCGCGGAAGGGCACCGGTTCGAGATCGGCGACTACGTGCGCGAGACGCCGGAGGGCAGCTTTGTCGCCCCCTGGCCCGAGATCGCCAAGGACCTGCGCCTGGTGTCGCGGCGCTTCGAGGAATTCCGCTCCTCGGGCGAGCGCTTCACGGCGCAGGTGCTCGCCCTCCTGCGCGAGGGCGCCCCGGCGCCCGAGCCGCGCCACTTCCTGCGCACCTTCTCGAACGCCGTCGCCTTCAAGCCGATCTTCGATTCCAGCGCCTTCGTGCGCTCCTTCGTGCTCGAGCCCGAGCCGCTCGACGTCGCCCGCATCCGCCAGTCGGTGGAGAACTGGCGTCGGCTCCTCGAGACCATCGAGGAGCTGGAGCGGCGGCTCTCGCATCTGCGCCGCCTGCTCACCCGCTACGAGACCTGGGCGGAGGCGAGCCTGTCGGCCGCCCTCGACGAGGTGCGCGCCGCCGGGGCCGACCTGCGCCGGCGGCTCCTCGACTGGAGCGCGGCGAGGGCCCGCCTCGGCGAGGTCGCCGAGCGCCTGCGCATCGCCCGCGAGAGCGTCGCCGCCAGCCAGGGCTTCGTGCGCGACATCGACGGGGAGATCGCCGCCAAGAAGGCGCTGGCGGCGGGCACCGCCGCGCAGGGCAGGCTCGCCGCCACCGATGCCGGCCTGTCCATGCTGGCGCGCGACCGGCGCGACCTCGGGACCCGGGTGGGCGACCTCGTCGGCCTGGTGCTCGAGGCGGGCAAGCTCGCCGCGATCCTTCCCGAGATCCGCCGGATCGACCCGCAGGCGGCGCGGGTGGTGGAGGCCTGCGCCCGCTCGGGGCTGCGCCGGGACGCGCCCCCCGACGAGAGCCTGCGCCCGGACGGGCCGCTGGCGCGCCTCGTCGCCGACCTCTCCGCCCTGCCCGACATCGCCACGCCCCTCGACCGGGCCGCCGAGGACATGGCCCTGCGCGCCCGTGCCGAGGAGACGCAGGTTCAGAGCCTCTCGGCCGCCTTTTCCGGCGGTCGCACCAGCGCGGGGCGGCTGTCCTCGGACACCGCCGGCTTTCGCGACGAACTCGCGCGCCTGGGCATCGAGGCGGTGCCGGTGTGCGAACTCGCCGAGATCGTCGATCCGGCCTGGGGCCCGGCCCTGGAAGGCCTGCTGGGCGGCGCCCGCGAGGCCCTGGTGGTGCAGCCCGACCGCCTCGCCCAGGCCTTCGCCCACCTGGAGGCGCGCAAGAGCCAGTTCTACCGCTGCCTGTTGGTCAAGACCACAGACACCGCCCGGCGCCGGGGCGGGCGCGACGACGTCGGCCCGCTCTCGCTGATCGCATCGGACGATCCCCACGCCATGGCCTTCCTCGCCGCCCGGCTCGGCGGTTACGACCTCGCCCCCGACGATGCGGCCCTGTCGCGGATGAGCCGGGCTGTGGCGCCGAGCGGGCGCTCGACCTCGGGCATGGCCTATTCGGTGGTGCGCCCGGTGCAATTGATGATGACCCGCGGCAGCCGGGGGCCCACCGCCGAGGGCCGGCAGGCGCTGGAACAGGCGGTGGCGGAGGCCCGGCGCCTGCGCTCGCAGGCCGACGTGCTGCGCGAGGCCGCCCGCAGCGCCACCGTGCTGGGAAAACGCCTCGGCGAGGCCGATCTCGACGTCGCCGCCCTGCGCGAGGAGGCCGATACCATCGAGGGCCGGCGGCGCAGCCTCACCACCGAGCGCGAGGCGGTGGAGAAGGCCGACACCGGCGCCCTGGAGGCCGAGATCCGCGACCTGCAGGCCGAGCGCTCGGCCTATCTCACCGAACTGGTGCAGGTGCTCGAGCCCAAGCGCGACGCGCTGCTGGGCGAGGAGGCCGGGCTGAAGGCGAAGGTGACGGCCTCCCGCGAGGCGGCCCGCGCGGCGCTGGCCGCCCGCCGTAGCGCCCACGCCCGCTGGAGCGGCGGCGACAGGGTGCGCATCCGCCTCGTGCGTCCGGACGGGTTCGATCCGGCGGCGGTGGCCAGGGCGCGGGCGGATGCGGCCGGGCTCGACGCGAAGGACCTGGCCGCTGTGGCCAACGCCGCCCGCCAGGCCGCCCGCGAGGGGGCCGAGACCGCCCGCACGCAGGGGCGCGCCGCCGAGCGGGATCTGGCCGAATACTGCGCCCAGTGGCGGCTCGAGAATCCGCTCGGGCGCGGCGACGTGCCGGCCTCCTTCGGCTACGCCTGGGTCGTGCGCGCCCACGACGAGGTCGCCGGGCACGAGCTGCGCCGCTACCGCGACCAGGCGCTGCGCGCCGAGGGCGAGATGCGCCGGCTGATGACGGAAGACCTGCTGACCCGGCTCGCCGACAAGTTCGAGCGGGTCCGCACCCGCCTCGACGCCCTGAACGAACGGCTCTCGACCCAGAGCTTCACCGGCCAGACCTACGCCTTCGAGGCGGCGGTGGACCGGCGCTACGCCGCCGTCCATGCGCTGGCCACCGAGGTCGCCCGCTCGCCCGACGCCGCCCAGGCGATCCTGCCCGAGGCGGGGGCGCCGGCGGACGGGCCGCTCTCGGCGGCCATCGCCGAGATCTCGGCGCTGATCGCCGGCGAGGAGAGCGCGGCGCGGCTGGCCGACTACCGCAACTACTTCGTCTACGAGATCGGCATGCGCGATGCCGCGGGCAACCGCACCACCATGTCGAACCGGGCCCTGCGTGGCTCGGGCGGAGAGGCGCAGGCGCCGTTCTACGTGGCCATCGCCGCCTCCCTCGCCTCGGCCTACTACCCCGGAGACCGCCCCGGCGACGAGAACCCGGGGCTGGGCCTGTGCCTCCTCGACGAAGCCTTCTCGAAGCTCGACGTGCGCAACTCCCAGGCCCTGGTCGACCTCTACCAGGCCTGGGGCCTGCAACTGCTGATCGCCGCGCCCGAGGACAAGCGCACCACGCTGACCGAGGTGATGGACACCATCGTCACGGTCTACAAGAACCCCGACCTCACCTCCGTGCGCATCGAATCCGAGCATCCGCTGGAGGCGGCCAAGCGGGCGCTCGCCGCCATCAATCCGGAGCGCCGGAGCCCGCAAGCCTCTGTCATGACGAGCGATGCCGCCGAATAGGCCGGCGCCCGGCGCGAGGGATTCTCGCGGCATCGGCGGTTGCCCCGCCCACGATCCCCAAGTACAGCCGACCGACACGGCCGGCCGATCGACCGGAGAAACCCTCTCCGCCCGCCCGGCGGCGGCGGCGCTGGCAAGGTTGTGCTTCGCGTCGTCGCCGAATCGGTCGATGGCGGCGACCAGCAATGACGGATGATGGCATGCGCATCTTGGTGACCGGCGGCTGCGGCTTCATCGGCTCGGCGCTCGTTCTGCATCTGGTGGAAGACCTCGGCCACGACGTCCTCACCCTCGACGCGCTGACCTATGCGGCCAACCCGATCTCGCTGCAGCCGTTGGCCGACGATCCGCGCCATCGCCTCGTGGAAGCCGACATCTGCGACGCGCCGGCCGTGCACGCCGCCTTCGCCGCGTTCCGGCCGCAGGCGGTGATGCATCTGGCCGCCGAGAGCCACGTCGACCGCTCGATCACCGATCCGGGCGCCTTCATCCGCACCAACGTCATCGGCACGCAGGTGATGCTCGATGCGGCCCGCGGCTATTACGAGGGCCTCACCGGGCCCGACCGCGAGGCTTTTCGCTTCCTCCACGTCTCCACCGACGAGGTCTACGGCTCGCTGCCGCCGGGCGGGTTCTTCACGGAGGAGAGCCGCTACGACCCGCGCTCGCCCTATTCGGCGTCGAAGGCGGCGTCCGACCATCTGGCCCGCGCCTGGCACGAGACCTACGGGCTGCCGGTGCTGGTCACCAACTGCTCCAACAACTACGGCCCCCGGCACTTCCCCGAGAAGCTGATCCCGCTGATGATCCTCAACGCCCTGGAGGGCAAGCCGCTGCCGGTCTACGGCGACGGGCTCAACGAGCGCGACTGGATCCATGTGGAGGACCACGCCCGCGGCCTCGTGGCGGTGCTGGAGAAGGGCAAGCTCGGCGAGACCTACCTCCTCGGCGGCCGCTCGGTGCGCAACAACCTCGCGGTGGTGAAGGGCCTGTGCGCCGCCTTCGACCGGCTGCGCCCGGAGGCCGGCCCGCACGAGCGGCTGATCACCTACGTCGCCGACCGCCCCGGCCACGACCGCCGCTACGCCATCGACCCCACCAAGTCCGAGGCCGAGGTCGGCTGGGTCCCCACCAAGGTGTTCGAGGAGGCCCTGGAGGAGACCGTGCGCTGGTACCTCGACAACGAATCGTGGTGGCGCCCGATCCGCGAGGGCCGCTATTCCGGCGAACGCCTCGGCCTGTCCGGAAAGGCCTGAGGTGGACGTCCTCATCCTCGGCGGGGCCGGGCAGGTCGGCACCGAACTCCAGGCCGCCGGCCGCTGGCCCGAGGGCGTGCGCCTGCACGCCCCCGACCGGCACGCCCTCGACATCACCGACGCGGCGGCGGTGGCCGCCCTCGTCGCCGGAACGCCCTGGGCGGCGGTGATCAACACGGCCGCCTACACGGCGGTGGACAAGGCCGAGAGCGAGGTCGCGCAGGCCTGGCGCCTCAACGCGCTGGCGCCCGCCTATCTGGCGGCCGAGACGGCCCGCACCGGCATCCCGCTGGTGCAGGTCTCCACCGACTACGTCTTCGACGGCAGTGCGCCGGGCGCCTACGAGGCCGATGCGCCCATTGCCCCGCGCAGCGTCTACGGGGCCAGCAAGGCCGCCGGCGAGATGGCGGTGCGCACCGCCAACCCGCGCCACGCCATCGTGCGCACGGCCTGGGTGGTGAGCCCGCACCGGGGCAACTTCGTCAAGACCATGCTGAGGTTGGCCGCCGAGCGCGACGCCCTGAGCGTCGTCGACGACCAGCACGGCTGCCCGACGAGCGCGGCCGACCTCGCGCAGGCCCTGGCCGCGATCGCCCTGCGCCTGGCGTCCGATGCGGGCGCCCCCACCGGCACGGTCCATTGCGTCAACGAGGGCGCCACCACCTGGTGCGGCTTCGCCCAGGCGATCGTGGCCGGCGCCGCCCGGCGCGGCGGCCGCTCGGTGCCCGTCACCGGCATCCCCACCAGCGCCTACCCGACCCCGGCCCGGCGGCCCGCCAACTCGCGGCTCTCCACACGTAGCCTGACGCAGGCCTACGGCCTCGTGCCGCGGCCCTGGGAACAGGCCCTCGACGACATCCTCGACCGGCTCGTGGGGCCGGCGACAGAAGGAGTGCAGCCATGAAGGGGATCGTTCTGGCCGGAGGCTCGGGCACCCGGCTGCATCCGGCGACGCTGTCGATCAACAAGCAGCTGTTGCCGGTCTACGACAAGCCGATGATCTACTACCCGGTCTCGGTGCTGATGCTGGCGGGCATCCGCGAGATCCTGATCATCTCGAGCCCGGAGCACCTCGACAACTACAAGCGCCTGTTCGGCACCGGCGAGCAGTTCGGCCTGAGCTTCTCCTACGCGGTGCAGCCGCGTCCCGAGGGCCTGGCGCAGGCCTTCGTCATCGGGCGCGACTTCGTCGGCAGCGACGACGTCGCCCTGGTGCTGGGCGACAACCTGTTCTTCGGCTCAGGGATGAGCGAGCTGCTGGCGCGGGCGCGCGAGCGCAAGCACGGTGCGACGGTGTTCGCCTACCACGTCGAGAATCCGGCCGCCTACGGCGTCGTCACCCTCGACCGCGAGGGCCGGCCCCTGCGCCTCGTGGAGAAGCCCAAGGAGCCCGAGAGCCCCTGGGCGGTGACGGGCCTCTACTTCTACGACAACCAGGTCCTCGACATCGCCGCGGCGGTGACGCCCTCGGCGCGGGGCGAGCTCGAGATCACCAGCGTCAACCAGGCCTACCTGGAGAAGGGCGAGCTCCACGTCGAGAAGATGTCGCGCGGCTACGCCTGGCTCGACACCGGCACCCACGACAGCCTGCTGGAGGCGGCCGAGTTCGTGCGCACCCTGCAGCACCGCCAGGGCCTGCAGGTCGCCTGCCTGGAGGAGATCGCCTACCTCCAGGGCTTCATCGGCAAGGACCAGCTCGTCGCCCGCGGCGAGCTGTTCGCCAAGACCGCCTACGGGCAGAACCTGCTCCGGCTCGCCCGCGAGGAGATGCCGGGGCAGGCCGGGCTCTGAGGGGAAGGTCGGCAGGCGATGAGGATTTTCGCGTCGCCCGACCCGTCAGGGACAGAGCGTCGCTGAAGAATGAGATCGTTTCCTCTCCATGAAGCCTCGGTGAAGCGCGCACCTCTCCTCCCCCTTGTGGGGAGGAGTAGGGCGGTGGGGGTGGTTCCGCCTGCTACCAACCGAGGGGCACCCAGCCACCCCCTGCCCCCCTCCCCACAAGGGGGAGGGGAGAGCGTTCGGCCCTCCTCACGCCATGCGCTGCGGTTCCCGCTCTTCCCGCGCGAGGACCGGCGCCGGGTAGGGTGCGGCGGCCAGCAGCGCGTTCGAGGCGTCCTCGACCCGCTCCTGCAACCGGTCGAGGAACGTCGCGCGGTCGAGGCCCGGCAGGATCGGGGGCAGGAAGGCGATGACGGTGGTGCCCGGGCGCCGCATCAGGCTGCGGCGCGGCCAATAGAGGCCGGTGTCGAGGGCCACGGGCACGCAGGGCACGTCGAGCGCCGCGTAGAGATGGGTGATGCCGAGCTTGTAGGCGGGGGCGGCGCCGGGCGCCCGGCGGGTCCCCTCGGGGAAGATGATGAGCTGGCGGCCGTCGCGGATCGCCTGGGCGGCGGCCTCGTTCATGGTCGCCATCGCCTTGGCGCCGCGGCTGCGGTCGATCGCCACCATGCCGCTGCGCGACAGGTACCAGCCGATCAGCGGAATCCAGAGAAGCTCGCGCTTGAGGATGTAGGCGAAGTCCGGGAACACCGTGACCAGCGCCAGGGTCTCCAGCGCCGACTGGTGCTTGGCCGCCACGATGCAGGCCCCGGCCGGCCGGTTCTCCAGGCCGCGGAACTCCACCGTCAGACCGCCGACCACGCGTAGCAGCCACAGGGTGGTGCGGCCCCAGACCTGCGCCAGCCGGATCACCGCGCGGCGGGAGACCAGGGTCGGCAGGCCGGCCACGGCGATCACCGTGGTGGCGAGGTAGAAGGCGCAGTTGAAGGCAAGCGATCGGAGGAGGAGCATCGACGACCCGGGTCACGCCGCCCCCGCGACGCCGGGGCCGGCCGCCTGCGTGTAGCGCGCCGGTCCCCGCTTCACCACCGTGCCGGGTAGGGAGTCAGGACAATCGGGTGAAACCCGATTGTCGATGGACCGGGCGCGAAGAGCGCCCCGCGGAGCGGGCTTTGCAGGACGCACGTCCTGCAAAGCGTCGCGCGAAGCGTGAGCCCAAGGCCGCGGATGCGGCCGCCGGCGCTTGAGGCAAACCCAAGACGACAGGGCGATCGGGTTCACCCGAGCGCCCTGGGTAGGGAGTGGCCCTCAATATCCCTCGGCGAGGGTGCCGCGCTGGCGCGGATCGGCGGCCCCGGCGAGCAATCCCTCCGCCGCCATCACGGAATTGGCCGAGCCGGAGCTCTGGCCCACCGCCACGGCGTGGCCCCGCGCGCGCAGGAGCGCCAGGGTATCGGGCGAGACGCCCTCCTCGACGCTCAGGCGGTCGGGCCGCCACTGGTGGTGGATGCGCGGGGCCGCCACCGCCTGGGCGAGGTTGAAGCCGAAATCGACGAGGCCGACCACCACCTGCAGCACGGTGGAGATGATGCGGCTGCCCCCCGGGCTGCCGGTGGCCAGCACCAGCCGGCCGTCCCGGAACAGGAAGGTCGGGGTCATCGACGAGAGCGGGCGGGCGCCGGCCGCCACCGCGTTGGCCTTGCCGCCCACGAGGCCGTAGGCGTTGGTGGCCCCGACCTTGGCCGAGAAATCGTCCATCTCGTTGTTGAGGAGCACGCCGGTACCCTCGGCGACGAGGCCGACGCCGTAGGAGAAGTTGAGGGTGGTGGTGTTCGAGACCGCGTTGCCGGCCGCATCGATCACCGAGAAGTGGGTGGTCTGGTCGGGCTCGAACGCGAGCGGATCGCCGGCCTTGACGGAATCGGCGCTGCGGGCGCGGGCCGGATCGATGGCCGCGCGTAAGGTCGCGGCGTAGGATTTCGCGGTCAGCCCCTCCACCGGCACCTGGGTGTGGGCGGGGTCGCCGAGCCAGGTGGCGCGGTCGGCGTAGGCGGGCTTCATCGCCTCGGCCAGATGATGGATCGCCTCGGCGCTGCCCGCCCCCATCCGGGCGAGGTCGAAGCCCTCCAGGATGTTGAGGATCTGCAGGAGATGGATGCCGCCCGAACTCGGCGGCGGCATCGAGACGACCTCGTAGCCGCGGTAGCGGCCGCGCACCGGCTCGCGCACCACCGTGCGGTAGGCATCGAGATCGGCCGCCGTCATCACGCCGCCCGCCCCCCGCACCGCCGCGGCGATCCTCTCGGCGACCGGCCCGCGGTAGAAGGCGTCGGCCCCTCGCGCGGCGATGGCCTTGAGGGTGTCGGCGAGATCGGTCTGGACGAGGGTGTCGCCGCGGGCCAGGGGCGCGGTCCCGGAGAAGAAGATCGCCCGGCTCGACGGCCAGCGCCCCAAGAGCCCGGCGGCCCGGGGCAGCGAATCGGCGAGCCCGGCCTCCACCGGGATGCCGCCGCGGGCCAGCGCCTCGGCCGGGGCGACGAGATCGGCGAGCGACAGGCGGCCCGAACCGTAGAGGCGGTGGGCGTCGGTCAGGCCCCGCACGGTGCCGGGCACGCCGATGGCCTTGCCGCTCCGGGTGGAGGCGGACGGGTCGGGCTCGCCGCGGGCGTCGAGGAACATGTCGCGGCTGGCCGCCGCCGGGGCGGTCTCGCGGTAGTCGATCGCCACCGTGGCCGCCGGCTCGGCCCGGTGCACCAGCATGAAGCCGCCGCCGCCGAGATTGCCCGCCCGCGGCAGGGTCACGGCCAGGGCGAACCCCACCGCCACGGCGGCATCGACGGCGTTGCCGCCGCGCCTGAGAATGTCGACCCCGACCCGCGTCGCCGTGGCGTCCTGCGACGAGACCATGCCGTGGCGCGCCAGTACCGGGAGCACCCGGGCGTCGTCGGACTGGATCGGCGGCGTCTGCGCCCGGAGCGGTCCACTCAGGAAAAGGAGGGCGAGCCCGACGCGAAGAAGGTCAGTCGTCGTCGCTCTCGTCGGCTGCCGCATAGAGTCCTTCCGCACCGATCCCCTCGTCGAGCATCATGCGGGCGCGCGCCCGCAGCTTTTCCGTCTCGCTCTTCAGCTGGCCGCAGGCGGCCAGGATGTCGCGGCCGCGCGGGGTCCGCACGGGAGAGGCGTAGCCGGCGTCGTAGACGATCTCGGCGAAGCGCTCGATCCGCTCCCACTCGGAGCAGGCGTAGGCCGAGCCCGGCCAGGGGTTGAACGGGATCAGGTTGATCTTGGCCGGGATGCCCTTGAGCAGGCGCACGAGTTCGCGGGCGTCGGCGTCGGTGTCGTTGACGCCCTTGAGCATCACGTATTCGAAGGTGATGCGCCGGGCGTTGTTGAGGCCCGGATAGGCGCGGCAGGCGGCGATCAGCTCGGCCAGCGGGTACTTGCGGTTGAGCGGCACCAGGGTGTCGCGCAGGTCGTCGCGCACGGCGTGCAGCGAGATCGCCAGCATCGCATGGGCGTCGGTGCCCAGGCGCTGCATCTGCGGCACCACCCCGGAGGTCGAGACGGTGATGCGCCGGCGCGAGAGGCCGAGCCCGTCCTGGTCGGCCATGACGCCGACGGCGTCGATCACCGCATCGGTGTTGTAGAGGGGTTCGCCCATGCCCATGAACACGATGTTGGTCACCGCCCGCCGGGTCTCGTCGGCCCCGGCCTGCACCGGGTTCTGGCCGGCCCAATCGTTGAGGCGGTCACGGGCCACCACCACCTGGGCCGTGATCTCGGCGGCGGTGAGGTTGCGCACGAGGCGTTGGGTGCCGGTGTGGCAGAACGAGCAGGTGAGCGTGCAGCCGACCTGGGAGGAGACGCACAGGGTGCCCCTCCCCCGGCCGGGAATGTAGACGCATTCGATCTCGGCGCCGCGGTTGTGGTCGTGCCGGCCGGTGGGCGGCATCCGCAGGAGCCACTTGCGGGTGCCGTCGCGAGAAACCTGCTCGGTGACGACCTCGGGCCGGTCGAGGGTATAGGCCTCGGCGAGCTGCGCCTTCAGCCCCTTGCCGACGTTGGTCATGTCGGAGAACTGGGTGGCGCCGCGCACGTTGAGCCAGTGCCAGACCTGGGCGGCGCGCATCTTCTGCTCGCGCTCGGACACGCCGATCGCCCCGAGCCGGGCCTTCAGGTCGTCGCGGGTCAGCCCGACCAGGGACGAGCGCACCCCCGGCACCGCCTCGGGGACGAAATCGGGCAGCTTCTCGATTGCTGTCACGGCGCCCGCCTCGCGCGCCGCGGTGTCGAACGACGCCGTCGCCATGGAATGTCTCGTGCCTTCGAAGATTTTTGGGGAACGGCCTCCTCTTAGGCGATTCCGCGGTCGAACGCGAATGGTGCCGCTGCGCTTGCGGGCGGCCGGTCGGCGACGGTAAGGCGGCGGGCCGCCCGGGCCGGGCACGGGCGGAGGAACGGATGACCCGAGCGATCCACGTCGGCGCCCTGGTGGCGCTGTGTCTCCTGTCTCCGGCCCAGGCGCAGGACGCGGCCTGCGACGAGGCCGACATCGCGGTGGCGACGATCCCGGTGCCGCCCCAGAGCGCCACCGCCTATCGACGCGCCCGGGCGGTCGGCGTCACGGTTGGCGAAGCGCAGGACGGCGATGTCGTCCTGCTCGGCGACAGCCTGACCCAGCTATGGCCCGCCGCATCGGTGGCCGAGACCTTCGGTGCGAAGGTCCTGAACCTCGGCGTCGGCAGCGACCGCACCCAGAACGTCCTGTGGCGCCTGCAGGACGCGCGCTACGCGACGCTGTCGCCGCGCACCGTGTTTCTGATGATCGGCACCAACAACCTCGGCTACCTCGACAAGGTCTGCGCGATCCGGGAGGGGGTCCGGCAGATCGTCGAGCGGATCGACGCCCTGTGGCGCAAGCCGAGGCTGGTGGTGGTGGGCATCCTGCCCAGGGGCAGGAAATCCGCCTTTCGCGATGCCGACCGCATCGGTTTCAACCGCGAACTCGAGATCCTCCTGACGAGGCGGGGCAACGCCGTGATGGTGGACGACACCGCCCTGCGCTGCGCCGACGACCACTGCCCGACCTTCGCGCCCGACATGGTCCATCTGACCCCGGAGGGATACGCGGTGCTCGGCGCTGCGGTCCGCCTGAGGTTGGAGGCGGCGGGAGCGCCGTGAGGACAGGCGGGTTCGCGCTCGCGCATCTCCGAACGCTGTCGGCTCCTCCCACACCCTGCCCTCATCCCGAGGTGTCGGGTGGGAGGGCAGCGTCCGCGGGAGAAAGGTGACGCGACACCCGCCTCGCGACAGGTGCGACGGCCGAAAAGCCCGACCCTACTGCGCCGGCTTCGGCTCGGCCGGCGCGGCGGCGGCGGGCAGGAGCACGTCCTTGGCGACGGTGCCCTCCGGGCCGTACTCGCCGGCCACCGCGAGGCAGGAGCGCTCGCGGTTGAGCTGCATCTGGTTGGACATCAGCGCGAACATGGTCTGGACCTTGGCGCCGAAGGGGCCGCGCGGGGCGACGTCCTTGGGGTCGACGTTCTGCTTCTGGAGCAGGGCGTCGAACTGCTCGACGCCGATGCGGTAGCCGCAGACGTTGGCCGCCGAGAAAATGTAGGCGGCGAACTCCAAGGCGCGCGGGTTGGGCGCGTTGCGGATCTGCGCGCTCGCAAACGTCGGTGCGGCCGCGAGGGCGAGCCCCAGGGCGAGGCGCAGGGGGAGCGGGGATGTCGACATGGCGTGGTGGTTTCCTCAATCGTCCCGCGCGGGCTGCTCAAACGTCCCGCTTCGGAGACCGCCACATAGGTCGGTCCGCCGCTTCGGCCAAGGGACCACATCGAAGCACCGACCGCTTGCCCCGTCAGTGCCCGAGGCTGTGCGAGAGGAAGAAGGTGAGCATGGCGCGCGATGCGTCGGGTCCACGCGGGTCGGTGTAGCTCGCCCCCGCGCGCCCTCCCGACCAGGCATGGCCGAGGCCCTTGACCACCCAGTTCTCCACCAGCACGCGGCCGTCGGCGTCGGCATAGCGGGTGCGGGTATAGGCGAGGCCGCCGGGGCTGGCCTGAGGAGCGGGCGTCTCCAGCGCTTCGAGCCGGGCGATGCCGGCCTGGGCCAGGACCTGGTCGCCGTTGCGGGGGCTGACGGTGCCGTCGCCCTCGCCGTGGACGACGATGGTGGGGATGCGGATGCCCGCCGCCGGTGCCCCGAAGCCATTGGGCGGATTGGCGCCCGGGGCGCCCATGTTCATGGCCATCAGGGCGGAGGAGAGGTCGCGGGCGCAGCCCGCCGCCAGCCCCGAATGGACGCCGACCCCAGCATAGAGGTCGGGATAGGCATGGGCGACGTTGGCCGCCGCCGCCGCACCGGCCGAGAGCCCGGCGATGTAGACGCGGGCGGGATCGGCCCCGTGCGCGGCGGTGACCGCCCTGGTGATGCCGGCGATGATGCCCGCCTCGCCGCCGTCGCGGCCCTGGTCGCGCGGCTCGAACCAGTTCCAGCACTTCTGGCCGTTGGCCCGGCCGGACTGGCCCGGATAGACCACCAAGAACCCGAGTTCCTCGGCGAGCTCGTTCATGCCGGTGCCGGCGGCGAAGTCGTCGGGCGACTGCGAGCAGCCGTGCAGCATCACCACCAGCGGCGGCCGGGCCGCGAGGTTGCTCGGGACGTAGAGCTTGTAGGAACGGGCGCCGGCGGCGTTCTCGAAGGCATGCTCGGAGAAGGTGCCGGCCCCGGCCACCCGCGGTGCCACCGCCGCGCCCGGCACCAGCCCCTTGAACAGCGGCGCGACGTTGCGCCCGAGCCCGCCGACCACGGTGCTGACGACCTCGCGCACCCGCTCCGGCAGCACCGGGCCCTGGAAGCCGGCCCGGTTGAACGCCGCCGCCTGCGGCGCCTCGGGCGCCTGCGAGGTGGACGAGGACGCGGACGTGGTCTTGGAGGAGGACGCGGGACGCGGCTCGACCGGTTCGGCCGTCAGGTCGATGGTCCTGGGTTCGATCGCCTTCGGCTGGGAGGAGGTCGGCGCGGCGCCGGTCAGGGCCCGCTGGATCAGCGCGGTCGCCTCGTGCAGGCGCCCTGCCCCGGTCATGCGGGTGGCCTCCATCATTTCGGCGATGCGGGCCTGGATTCCGTTCGACGACTCGGACATGGGGGAATCGCTTTCAAGAACGTCCGGTCTCCCTTCGGAGACGCGTGGCGCTATCGGGACAAGGGGGTATCGGCTGGATCAGCGCAGGCGGTCGCTCAGGGCCGCCTTGACGGCGGGGCTGGCGTGCAGGCTGCCCAGGACGTCGAGGGAGGCGATGGTGGCCCGGGCGAGGTCGGGGCTCACGTCGTAGGCGATGCTGGCGAGGCCCAGCACCCGGATGTGCAGGGTCTCGCCCCTGGCGCGGGCGTCTTCGAGGTCGGCGCGGGTGAAGTGGCGCAGTCCCAGCTCCACCCGGTTGCGAGCCACCGCCTGGCGGGTCACCTCGGCATGGCGTTCGGTCTGGTTACGGATGGCGGTGCGGATGAAGTCGGTGCGGTTGGCATAGACCCCCTCGGAGACGAGGAGGTCGATATGGCCGAGATCGACGAAACCGAGGTTGATCGTGATCTTCTCGCTATCGCCGGAGCGCGCGGGGGCCTTGCCCGGAGCTACCGGCGGGTCCTCGATCTGCAGCATCACCACCATCCTCACGCCATCCCGTTGGATGGTATATGGGCTTGCGATGATGCATTGCAATATGCACGATCGTGCAACGCAGCATCACGCCGCGTCGGTGGCGCTGCGGTAGTCGGACCAGACCGGGGTTCCGCCCAGGGTGGCGCAGAAGGCGGCGTGCGCCTCCCGTTCGGCGGGGGTGATGCGGCTGCGGGCACGGCGCGGCGCGGCGGCGCCGACCTCGTCGCCCGGGGCGAGGCCGGGGTCCTGCGAGGCGGTGAGCGCGGTCAGCCCGAGGGTGGTCTGCTTGCCGCCCAGCAGCTCCATGTAGACTTCGGCGAGGATCTGCGCGTCGAGGAGCGCCCCGTGCTTGGTGCGCCGGGCGGTGTCGATGCCGTAGCGGACGCACAGAGCATCGAGGTTGTTGGCCGCGCCGGGGTGCTTGCGCCGCGCCAGCTGCAGGGTGTCGACCACCGACTCGAGGACGATCGGCGGCGGGGCGGCGGCGGCCAGCCGCGCGAACTCGGCGTTGAGGAAGCCCACGTCGAAGGGGGCGTTGTGGATGACGAGGGGGGAATCGCCGCAGAACGCGACGAGGTCCGCGACGATGTCGGCGAACAGCGGCTTGTCGGCCAGAAAGGCGTCCGAGAGGCCGTGGACGGCGAACGCCCCCTGCGAGACCGGCCGCTGCGGGTTGCAGTAGCGGTGGAAATTCACCCCGGTCTGGATGTGGTTGACGAGTTCGACGCAGCCGATCTCGATCAGCCGGTCGCCGCCCTTGGCATCGGTGCCGGTGGTTTCGGTGTCGAGGACGATCTCGCGCAGCATGTGGCATTCCGGTTGGCGACGGCTTCAGCCGCGCAATCGTTCAAGGATAGCATCGACCTCCCTTTCGGTCCGGTCAAAGCCGTGGCCGGTGTCGATCACGATGTCGGCGCGCGCCCGTTTCTCGGCATCGGGCATCTGCTTGGCGAGGATCGCCGAGAACACCGCCTCCGTCATATCGGGCCGGGCGAGCACCCGCGCGCGCTGCACCTCCGGATCGGCCGTGACGACGAGGACGGCGTCGCAGCGGCGCTCGGCACCGCTCTCGTAGAGGAGGGGGATGTCGAGGACGACGAGGGGCGCGTCGGCGTGGCGGGCCAGGAAGGCCCGGCTCTCCGCCTGGACGAGGGGATGGACGATCGCTTCCAGAGCGGCCATGCGGGCGGGATCGCCGAGCACCGCCGCGCGCAGGGCCTTGCGGTCGACGGCGCCGTCCACGCCGACCGCATCCGGTGCGATCGCGGCAATGGCCGGCCCGGCCCCTCCTCCCGGCCCGTAGAGGGCATGGACGGCCGCGTCGGAATCGTGGACGGGCACGCCGCGCTTGGCGAACATCGCAGCCGTCGCCGACTTGCCCATGCCGATCGAGCCGGTGAGGCCGAGGACCGTCTGCACGCGCCCGGTCATGACGGGGCAAGGTCGGCCAGGATGCGCTCGCGCAGGGCCGGCGTCACCGAAGGGGTGCGGCCGAACCAGCGGGCGAACCCCGGCACCGCCTGGTGCAGCAGCATGCCGAGCCCGTCGACGGCATCGAGCCCGCGGGCGCGGGCGGCGGCCAGCAGCGGCGTCTCGAGGGGTGCGTAGACGATGTCGGCCACCGCCGCCTCGGAGCCCAGCGCCGCCACGTCGAGGACGAGGGGCGGATGGCCGGCCATGCCGAGCGAGGTCGTGTTGACGAGGAGCCCGGCGGGCGCGAGCGCGGCGGGGAGTTCGTCCCAGGCGATGGCGCGGACGCGGGCGGGGTCGAGGGCGACGAGGCCGAGCGCCCGTTCGGGCGTGCGGTTGGCCACTGCCACCCGGGCGATGCCGCGTTCGAGGAGCCCGACCACGATGGCCCGCGCCGCTCCCCCCGCCCCGAGGACGACGGCCGAACCGTCGCCGCGGCTCGGCCAGTCGCGGCCCAGGCTCTGGTCGAGGTGGGCGATGAAGCCCGGCGCGTCGGTGTTGTCGCCGGTGAGCCGGCCGTCCTCGGAAAAGAACAGGGTGTTGACCGCGCCGATGCGGGCGGCCCGCGGGGTCAGGACGTCGACGAGGGCGAAGGCGGCCTCCTTGTGGGGGATGGTGACGTTGCCGCCGGCCAGCCCCTCCTCGCGCAGGTCGCGCAGGAAGGCGGGAAACGCCGAGGGCGCCACGTCGATCCGCTCGTAGCGCCCGTCGATCCCGAACGCGGCGAGCCAATGGCCGTGGATTAGCGGCGAGCGCGAATGGGCGATGGGGTGGCCGACGACGAAGGCGCGGATCATGGGCGGCAGCCTTGCGCGAGGGGGCAGGCGGGGCCGCCGGGATCCTCGATCTGGAGCGTGGTGTGGGCGATGCCGAAGCGGTGGCGCAGGGCCTCGGCCGTCTCGACCAGGAAGCCGTTGCCGGGGTGCCCGGCCGCCATCACCAGATGGGCGGTCAGCGCCGTCTCGGTGGTGCTCACCGGCCAGACGTGGAGGTCGTGCAGGGCGCTCACCCCCGGCCGTGCGGTGAGGAAGGCGGCGATGGCCGCGGGGTCGAGGTTCTGCGGCACCGCCGAGAGCGCCATGACGGTGCTGTCACGCAGGAGGCCCCAGGAACTCCAAACGATGAGGGCGGCGATGACCAGGCTCACCAGCGGGTCGACCCAGTCGAACCCGGTGACCAGGATGACGAGGCCGGCGACCACGACGCCGGCCGAGACGGCGGTATCGGCGAGCATGTGGAGGTAGGCGCCGCGGATGTTGATGTCGCCCTTGCGCCCGGAGGCGAACAGCCAGGCGGTGACGCCGTTGACGAGGATGCCGACGCCGGCCACCGCCATCACGGTGCCGCCGGCCACGGGGGCGGGATCGACGAGGCGCGAGGCCGCCTCCCAGATGATCATCCCGGTGGCGAGTAGGAGGAAGACCGCGTTGAACAGCGCCGCCAGGATCGACGACCCGCGCAGCCCGTAGGTGAAGCGGGCGCTCGCCGGCCGCGTCACCAGGCGCGAGGCGACCCAGGCGACGACGAGAGCGAGCACGTCGGAGAGGTTGTGCCCGGCATCGGCCACCAGCGACATCGACTGGCTGGCGACGCCGTAGCCGGCCTCCACCACCACGAACACCGTGTTGAGGACGATGCCGATGGCGAAGGCCCGCCCGAACGAGGCCGGAGCGTGATGATGGCCGTGATGATCATGGCCTTGATGACCGTGGTGATGGTCGTGCGCGTGATCGGCCACGGAGCGCCCTTATCGTCTTGTGTGGAGGGTTCGATACCCTGACCGCTCTGTGGGATCGAGAGGTGCGCATCCCCTCTCCCCGCGTGCCGGGAAAGGCGAACCCGCGATCCGCCCTGACGAGCCGTGAGGACCGTCGACTGCGGTCCGTCCACGAGCCCGTGTCAAAACGCCAGGCACCCCCGCTCCCGCAACCGCTTCAACAGCGGCAGCAGCGGCAACCCCAGGATCGTGCTGTGGTCGCCCTCGATCCTCTCGAACAGGTGGATGCCCAGGCCCTCGAGCTGGTAGCCGCCGACGCTGGCGGTCACCCGCGCCGGCCCGGCCAGCGCGACGTAGCGGGCGATCTGCTCCGCATCGAGGCGGCGCAGGGTCAGCCGCGCCTCCTCGACGAAGCCGTCCACCACCTCGCCCCCTTCGGCGATGGCCACGGCCGCGTGCAGGCTGTGGGTCCGGCCCGAGAGCATCGCGATCTGTTCCCGCGCCTGGGCGAGATCGGCCGGCTTGTGCAGGAACGCGCCGTCGCAGGACAGGACCTGGTCGGCGCCGACCACGAGGCGGCCGGGAAACCGCTGCGCGACCGCGCGGGCCTTGGCCTGGGCGAGCACCAGGGCGAGGGCGGCCGGGCCGTCGTGACCGGCGGCCTCCAGTCCCCGCTCGTCGACATCGGCCGCGCAGGCCTCGACGGTGAGCCCGGCGCCTTCCAGCAGCAGGCGCCGGGTCGGGCTGGCGGAGGCCAGGAGCAGCGGGTCGGACCGGGTCCAGAGGCTGGTCATGGAATGGCCTGCCGTCGCTCAGCTGGCGATGAACTTGAGGCGGTGTTCGCGGTGCAGGTCGAGGATGGCGGCGGCCGTCTCCTCGATCGAGCGGCGGGTGACGTCGATGGTCGGCCAGCGGTGCTTGGCGCACAGCCGGCGGCAGGCGGCGACCTCGTCGGCGACCGCGCTGCGGTCGACGTAGAGCGAGGAATCGTCGGCCTTGAGGCTGAGGAGCCGGTTCTGGCGGATGTGCACGATGCGCTCGGGGCTGGCGAGCAGGCCGACCATCAGCGGCTTGCGCGCGGTCTCGAGGGATTCGGGCACCGGCATGTTGGGCACCAGGGGGAAGTTCGCGGTCTTGAGCCCGCGGTTGGCCAGATAGATCGCGGTGGGCGTCTTCGAGGTGCGGCTGACCCCGATCAGGATGACGTCGGCCTCGTCGAGGTCGAGGGGCAGGTTGCCGTCGTCGTGCGCCAGGGTGAAGTTCATGGCGTCGATGCGCTTGAAGTACTCGGCGTTCAGCATGTGCTGGGCGCCCGGCCGGGCCGTCGTCTCGGCCCCGAGGTAGGACTGCAGCAGGGCGTGCACCGGCTGCAGCACCGACAGGCAGGGCGAGCCGGTCTCGCGGCAGGCCGCCTCCAGGCGCTGGGTGAGGTCGTGGCCGACGAGGGTGTAGAGCACGAGGCCGGGTGCGGCCTCGATCTCCGAGATCACCCGCTCCAGCTGCGGCCCCGAGCGGACGAGCGGATAAACGTGCTCGATGGCCGAGATGCCCTCGTATTGCGCGGCCGCCGCCCGGCCGACGTTGATGAGGGTCTCGCCGGTGGAATCCGACACGAGATGGAGATGGAAGTAGCTTCGGCTCATCGGGCGCAGAGGTCCTTCGGCGCGATCGGGACGGCGGCCGGTCGGGGCGTCATCCACCGCGTCGCGCGAGAGGAGTCGACGAGTGTGGATAAGCCGGCTCAACGGGACCGTCCAGGGATCTCGCCTGCACGATCGTCGACTCCTGGATCAACAGCGTGTCGCAACCGACTCGTGCCGGGACCGGTTTTGGGAGAATCCGGGACGGCGTACGGTCGTCGGGGAGGGTCGAGGCGGCAAGCGCCTGACTCTGCTGATCGAATGCTCAGATTGCTCACGATCCGTTAAAGCCCGGTTAACGCCGTCGCTCCAGGGATCGCCTGTGGATGGATTTCCGCTCCCGTCATCCAGTCTCCAACTGAAAAAACAGAGTCCTCAAGAGTCTTTCTTTCTCTCTTTAAGGGGGCCCTGTGTGGATCGATCCGAGGCGATTCCACGATCGAGGCGGCGCCGGCGTTTTCGCTCTGGCCAAGACCCCGATCGGTGATGCTACACACGACACCGACGCCGACCCCCCGTTTCGAGGAGACCCGATGAGCCAGCTTCGCCGAGAGGACCGCGCGGTCCTGCGTGTCCTGTCCGGAGAAGCCGTGTTTCCGCCTCCGGCCTGGGTGATGCGACAGGCCGGACGCTACCTGCCGGAGTACCGCGAGGTTCGTGCCAGGGCCGGGTCGTTCCTCGACCTCTGCTACACCCCCGACTACGCGGTGGAAGTGACCCTGCAGCCGATCCGCCGGTTCGGCTTCGAGGCCTCGATCCTGTTCTCCGACATCCTCGTGATCCCCGACGCGCTGGACCAGAGGGTGCGGTTCGTTGAGGGCGAAGGCCCCCGCCTCGACCCGCTGGAGGGCCGGGCCGAATTCGACCGCCTGCGCCAGGCCGACGACCCGGCGATCTTCACCCACCTCGCGCCGGTGTTCGAGGCGGTGCGGCGGCTGCGGGCCGAACTGCCCTTCGAGACCACCCTGCTCGGGTTCTGCGGCGCGCCCTGGACGGTGGCGAGCTACATGATCGGCGGGCGCGGCACGCCGGATCTCGCCCCTTCGCGCGACCTCGCCCGCCGCGAGCCCGAACTGGTGAAGGCGCTGATCGACCGCCTGGTCGACGTGCAGATCGAATACCTCGTGCGCCAGTTCGAGGCCGGCGTCGACGCCGTGCAGATCTTCGAGTCGCACGCCGGCACGCTGCCGGAGACGCAGGGCGACGCCCTCAAGCAATGGTCGTTCGAGCCCATCGCCCGGATGGTCGCCGGCGTGCGCGCCCGGGTGCCGGGCGCCAGGATCATCGTGTTCGCCCGCGGCTCGGGCCTCGAGGGCCACGCCCGCGTGGTGCCCGAGACCGGCGCCGATGCGGTGGGCGTCGACTGGTCGGTGGATCTCGCCGAATTGCGCGCCCGCATCCCCGACACCACGGTCACGCAGGGCAACGTCCACCCCGACGTGCTGATCGAGGGCGGCGAGGCGCTGGACGCGGCCGTCGACGCGGTGCGTGAGGCGGTGAAGGGCAGGCCCCACATCTTCAACCTCGGCCACGGCATCACGCCGCAGACGCCGATCGCTCACGTCGAGCGGATGCTGGCGCGCCTTCGCCGATGAGCGACCTCTACCTCTGGATCAAGGCCGGCCACGTCGTCGCGATGATCGCCTGGATGGCGGCGCTGCTCTACCTGCCGCGCCTGTTCGTCTACCACGCCTCGCTGCCGCCCGGTCCCGGGTCGGCGGGGCAGTCCGAGACGTTCAAGGTGATGGAGCGCCGGCTCCTCAAGGCGATCATGACGCCGGCCATGATCGCCACCTGGGCCTTCGGCCTGGTCCTGGTCTGGCAGAGCGGCTATTGGGCCGAGGGCTGGATGCAGGCCAAACTCGCCCTGGTGCTGGCGATGAGCGGCATCCACGGCTGGCTCGCCCGCATGGTCAAGGACTTCGCCGCCGACCGGAACCGGCGCGGCCACAAGTTCTACCGCGTCATCAACGAGGTACCGACGCTCCTAATGATCGTCGTGGTGGTGCTGGTGATCGTGAAGCCCGGTCTCTGGTGAGCGGGCGGATTTTTGCCTGACGGCCCGTCCCTCGCGGGAAAGCGCATCGCCGCAGCACGGACGACGGCGGTATCGCTCCCCCCGCGATCGCGGCCCTCAGCCCGGCCGTCGCAGGGACGTCACCGCGCCGTAGCTCGTCTCGCGGATGCGCGTCATCGCCGTGTCGAGGGGTTCGGCCGCCACCGCCATGTGATGGCCGTTGGCGTGAATGAGGGTGGCCGGGTCGAGCATGATCCCGACGTGGCCGCGCCAGAACACGAGGTCGCCCCGCCGCAGGCCGGACGGGTCGAGGGGCAGCGCCTCGCCCAGGGCCGCCTCCTGCTGGTCGGCGTCGCGGGGAACGGACAGGCCGGCGAGCGAGCAGCACAACTGCACCAGGCCTGAGCAGTCGAGGCCCAGGCTGGTGCGGCCGCCCCACAGGTAGGGCGTCCCGATCAGCCGCTCGGCGCTCCCGGCGATGTCGGCCGCCGTCTCCTCGAGGGGGGCGCAATGGGCCGCGAACACGAAGGCGTCGTGGATGAGCCGGCCGTCCGCCGCGATGCCCCCAACGATCCGGCGATAGGCACCCTCGCTCTCGCCGAGCGCGAGGGTGGCGCCGAGCCCGAGATGGGCCAGCACCGGCTGCTTCAGGTCCGGCGCGGGATAGACGAAGGTGCGCAGCGCCGTGACGCGGTGGGTGGGCGTGGGGTCGACCGGGCCCAGCGCCGCGCTCGGCAGGTAGCCGACGTAGCCGTCGCTGCCGAGCTGCACGAAGGAGAAACCCTCCCAATCCTCGTAGAGGGTCACCGGCTCGCCCCGCTGCGCCTCGGTATCGAGGCCCGCGTCGCGGCCGGGGCCGCGGCAGAGGGGGGCCGAGCCGGCGAGCACCCGGCGCGGCTCGCCCTCGACGTAGCGCGTCGCGGTGATCCGGCCGCGCAGGCGATGGTCGGCGAGGTCGGGGCGCGCCGGCAACAGGCGGCGGTCGGTGGTGGCGAAGCGATCGACGGTCATCGCGCGAGATTATCGGGCGGCGACCGGCCCATCGCAAGTCGACCGCCCGTGCGGCGACTCTCGCGGCATGACGACGCAGACTTCTGCCTGATTGCTCATCATCGGGGCCCGGATTGCCCTTTGGTATGGCGGTGGGCCCGGAGCCGTGGTCGAAATCCGGTCATCGGGGCGAAAAACCCGCTCGAGCCTCGCTCGCCGCGCGGGGCGGGCCGCGTTTGGTGCAATGCACAAAGCGGACGGTCTGGCGTATATCCTCATGGGATGACGATCGCGAGCCGTGCTGTGAAGAAGATTCCGAAATCCTTCCAGGATCTGCCGCCGATCCGCGTCCGCCGCGAGCCGCCGACGATTCCCGAGGCCGTGGCCGCCGCCCGCGACCTCGCCGACGACGTCGAGCAGCAGGTGGAGATCGCCGCCGGGCTGATCGGCCTGCCCCTCGACGAGGTTCGCCCCCACGTGCTGGAGGCGGCCAAGGCGCGGCCCGAGCGGCAGCCGGAGCGCATCCTCAGCACCGGCACCCCGAACCGGCCGCCCCGCACCGTCATCGTGGAGCGGCGCACCCGCCCGCCGGTGATCGTCGAGCGCCGTGGCCGCCCCCCCATCGACGGGCGGCGGTAGCACCGCGAACCCGGGCGGCCCTCACCAGTCCAGCGTCTTGCCCGTGTAGTCGAGGTAGACGCAGCCGGTCTGGCCGAGGCGTCCCTCGATCACGTCGGCGACACCGTTGACGCTCGTCTCCACGTCGATGTCGGCGTCCGCCCCGCCCATCTCGGTGCGGACCCAGCCCGGATGGATCAACGCCACGCCGAAACCCTCGTCGCGGTGGCGGATTTCGAAGCTGCGCGCCAGGGTGTTCAGGGCCGCCTTGCTGGCGCGGTAGTTTTCCCAGCCGCCGCTGTCGTTGAGGCCGACGCTGCCGAGCACCGAACTCATGACGGCGACAAGTCCGCCCGGCGCCAGCCGGTCGCGGAACGCTTCGGCGAAGCGGATCGGGCTGACGGCGTTGGTGAGATAGACGGCGGCCGCGACCTCGCGCGGCACCAGGTGCAGCGGATCGTGCGCCTGGGTCGCCACGCCCGCCACCACGAACACCAGGTCGAAGCGGCGCCCGCCGAGGCGGTCGTGCAGCGCGGCCACCGCCGCGTCGTCGTCGATGTCGGCCGTCTCGAGGTCGAGCGCGTCGGACGCGATCGCGGCGAGACCGGGCGAGGGCGATCGCTGCGTGGCGGTGACGGACCAGCCGCGTGCCAGGAAGGTCTCGACGAGGCCGAGGCCGAGCCCGCGCGAGGCTCCGACGATGAGGGCGTTGCGCTGTGCCATGGGGAGGATCCTCGCTGTCGCTCAGGGCGCGGTGACGGGTGTCTGCGCCCCGTGAAGTCGGGCGCCGGCCGCCTTCGGGCAACGCCGGGGAGGTGCGCTGGCACACCGGTCTTTTTCGGGCGTCGAGGCCCGTCCCGACCGGGTCGTGTCGCCGTTTGATATTGGCTCGCCGTCTATTTTCGGTGGAACGCGGACGTTCACCCAGGCCTCTCGAATTGGATCAGTGCGCCAGCTTCAGTGTGGCTACCCCAGCCACGATCAAGGCTACACCCGCGTAGCGCGCCAGGGACGTCGGATCGCCGTAGATCATGATACCGACCATGAACGTTCCTGCCGCACCGATACCGGTCCAGATCGCGTAAGCCGTTCCAATCGGGATATCGCGCTGTGCAAGCCAGAGCAGGAACCCACTCGCCGCCATGAAGGCGATTGCCACGGCGATGCCACTCCAGCGGGTCTCGGAGGTCTGGGCCATCTTCAGACCCACCGGCCAACCGATTTCCAGCAACCCCGCCCCGACAAGATAGAGCCAAGCCATGACGCGTTCCTTCCTTCGTTCGTGATCGCCAAACCGGCAGAGCCCTTGCTCCACCATCTGACTCACTTGTCCGAATTGAAATACGATCGTATTCTAATTTTTCAAGGAGGATTTGCAAGCGATGGGGCGACGCCAAACGATAGACCGTGACCATGTGCTTGCCGCCGCGGAGGACATCGTTGCGCAGCGGGGTGCGGCGGCCCTGACAATCGACGCGGTGGCGAAGGCTGCCGGGATCACCAAGGGCGGGGTGCAATCGTCCTTCGGCACCAAGGAGGCGCTGATTGCAGCCATGCTACGCCGCTGGATGCAGGACTACGCCGACCGTGCTGGTGCGCTCTCCGGAGGCGATTCCTCACTTCTCGCGCGGGTCGCGGCGCATGTGGAGGTGACCCGCCGGGACGACGAAGACACTCAGCGTCGGGCTGCCAGTCTGCTCGCCCTTCTCCTTCAGACGCCGGAGCATCTCGTTGACCTGCGCCAGTGGTATCGGGAGCATTCTATCGGGCTGCATGCCGACGACCCTGCCGCGCGGCGTGCTCGATTGGCCTTCCTCGCTACGGAAGGAGCTTTCTTCCTGCGGTTCTTTGGCCTGATGCCGATGCTCGCAACCGAGTGGGAAGCGACCTTCACGGACATCCAGGGCTTGATACCGTCGCCGGACCTCACCCTTCCATAGTCTAAGCGTTCCATGCCATGCAACTGGAGGTCCGTAATCGATGGAAAGCAGACACTGAATGAGGGCAAGGCACGTTGAAAACGATTTATTCTATAGCGGCCGCTCCGATTATCATCAACGTATCTTTGTCGTTGATTGCAGCATATTTTCTTGGCAATACCGAGAAAATACCAATGCACTGGAATACGAACTGGCAAGTTAATTTATATGCACCAAAATTTGTTGGATTATCAATCATACCATTAGTTAGTATATTTGCGTTAGTATCTTTTTTATTATCCAACCATCTTAAGAAGGAATCTCAACAAATTCGTGATGTGGCAATCATTGGCCTTATATTGGTATCCAGCCACATTTTTCATCTCTACCTGATCAAGCAGTGGTTTGCTGCACAATCAAGCTGAACGTCTGAGTTGGGTCGACAGCCAACGCTTGAGCGGCGCCAGATTTCAAACCGGGACGCTGGCCCCCGACCGGGCTCGCAGCGCGGCGATGGCCTCGGCCAGCGCGTCGACCTGCGCCTCCGTATGGGCCGCCGAGAGCGCCACCCGCAGCCGCGCGGTGCCCGCCGGGACGGTCGGCGGGCGGATCGCCACCACCAGGAAGCCACGCTCTTCCAGGGCCGCCGAGAGCGCCAGGGCCGATGCCGCCTCTCCGACGTGGATCGGCACGATCGGGCTTTGCGCCTCCGGCAGCCCGAGGGCGGCGGTGAGGCGGCGGGCGAGGGTCAACGGCAGGGCGGCCCGTTCGGGCTCGGCCTCGAGGATGGCCAGTGCGGCCAGCGCCGCCGCCGCCGAGGCCGGCGGCAGGCCGGTGGTGTAGACGAAGCTGGCCGCCCGGCTCGTGAGCAGGTCGACGACGGCGCGGGACGCGCACAGATAGCCGCCGTAGGACCCGAGCGCCTTCGAGAGGGTGCCCATTTCCAGCGGTGCGCGCGCATCGGGGCCGATCACCCCGAGGCCGTGGGCATCGTCCACCACCGTCCAGGCGTCGTGGCGCTCCGCCACCGACAGGATGTCGGCGACCGGGCCGCGGTCGCCGTCCATGCTGAACACCCGCTCGGTGAGGATCAGGGCGTGGCGATGCCGGGCGCGATGGCGCTCCAGGGCCGCGGCGAGATCGGCCGTGTCGTTGTGAGCGAAACGGACCACCTGCGCACCCGAGAGCCGGGCCCCGGCCCAGAGGCAGGAGTGTGCGAGGGCATCGACGAGGACGAGGTCGCGCGGCCCGGCGAGCCCGGTGACGATGCCGAGGTTGGCCAGGTAGCCGCTGCCGAACACCAGGGCGGCCTGCGTGCCCTTGTGGGCGGCCAGCCGCTCCTCGAGGGCAGGCAGTAGCGGGTGGCTGCCGGTGACGAGGCGCGAGGCCCCCGCCCCGGCCCCGTAGCGGGCGGTCGCGGCTTGCGCCGCCGCGATCACCCGCGGGTCGTCGGAGAGCCCGAGGTAGTCGTTGCAGGAGAACGAGACCAGGGCGCGGCCCCCGCGCTCGGCCATGGCAGCGGCCCCGCGCGCGGTCGGCACGAGGCGCCGGCGCAGGGCGGTCTCCTCCAGGCGGGCGAGCTGCGCACCCGCAAAGGCGTCGAGACTGGAGATGGACCCGTGCATGCGCCCGTGGAAGCGATGCGGACACCCGGATGTCAAGGGAACGCGGGACGTGTGGTCGGCAGGACCGCGATCCTGCCGACCGTCGATGTGCGGCGCGCGGAGGTCCTGCGCCGCACGATCTCAGCCCTTCTTCTTGTAGGCTTGGATGGCGGTCTGGCAGCCCGGGGACAGCTTGGACATGTTCTTTTCGAAGCAGGCCTGTGTCTCGGGACCGTCCTCGGGCGGCAGACCGGCGCAGAACTGCGTGAAGTCGCCGGCGCACTGCTGTTGCAGCACGGCCTTGTCCTCGGCCGACATGGGAGCGGCCAACGCGGCACCCCCGGCCATAGCGGCCAGAACGACGCCCAGCCCAAAACGTACCAGCATGATGTGCTCCCAAGACGCCCGGCCTGTCCGGGCTGACGAGAACGTCAGGGACGCCGGAACCGTTGCACGCGCCTTTCGCCTTGCGCCGGGGGCGTGGCCGTGCCGGTCCGGAACGGAATCGCTGGGCTCGGTGTTGCTGGCTCCGCATTCTTGGGGGACTCGATGAGACCATATCTCCTCGCGCTGGTCGGGCTGTTGCTCGTGGCCGGCCCGCAGGCCGTTTCGGCACAGGTCGCCGCCGAGGAGACGCCCGCGACGTCGGAGGTGGACGAGCCGCGCCCGGGCCCACCGCCGCCGCTGCCGGATCTCGCCGACCCGAACGCCCGCGCCGGCCAGGCCCTGAACGAGCCAGACGAACGCTCCGGCATCCCGAAGGTGTTGCGCGGCTCGGCATCCAAGGCGGGCGGCCCCGCCAACGACCTCAACCCGGGAGGCGACACCGAGGCGCCGGCCCCGCCGCGCGGCGACCTCGGCAGGGTCCTGGCCGGCAAGGAATTGTTCCACGGGAACTACTGCGGGACGGGTCAGCGCGGCGAGGGATTGCCGCCCACTGACGCCCTCGACGAGGCCTGCATGCGCCACGACACCTGCTACGACACCAGCGGATACAGGTCCTGCGCCTGCGATGCGGCCCTCAAGCGCGAGGCGAGCGCCGTCTCCGACAGCCCGCGAGCCTCCCTGGAGGTCCGGCGCCGTGCCCTCAGCGTGATCGAGGCGGCCGCCGCCATGGCGTGCCGCACGCCCTGATGCCGGCAACTCTACCGGGCCGGCAACTCTACCGGGCCGGCTTGGCGATCCGGTAGAGCGTGAAGCGCGAGCCCGCCGCCAGCGGCGTCAGGAGCTGCGGCAGCGGGTTCGGGACCACCGGGCCGACGAGGTAGAGATAGGTGAAATCGGCGGGCCAGTTCCGGACGAAGGCGGGCTGGTCGAGGGCGGGGCCGCCGTTGGCGATGGCGGCCAGCACCGCGATGGGGGCGGGGCCGCCGTAGGGCACGGCGAGGCGCCGATAGGGCTCGCGCACCGTGATCGGCTGCTTGCCCGCGGCCGTGAACAGCGTCGGCACGAAGGCCTGTGCATAGGCCACCGCCAGGGTCGGCGCGTTGTAGATCGGGTATTCGCTCAAGCTTGAGAGCGGTGGGTCGGCCCCCTCCCCGCTGTGGCCGACGAGGACGCGCGCACCCCGGTCGATCTGCCCGAACGAGGCGACCAGCGTGGCGTATTCGGTGCGGTAGCCCTGCGCCACCACCAGCGCGGTGGCGAGGTTGACCAGGATGACGCAGAGGACGGCGCCCGTGGCGGTCCGGGCGAAGCGTTCGCTCGGCGGCGTGAACGCGAGGAAGCCCGGCACGATCAGGGCGGCGGCGACCACCACCCGCAGGTCGACGAAGGCGGTGTCGAACAGCGTCGTCGGCAGGGCGACGAACATCAGCGCCAGCCCGGCCGTGAGCCACAGGCCCGATTGCAGGACGCGCACCGCCCGGTGCTTGGCGAGGAGATAGCCGAGCACCGCCAGCACCGTGGTGCCGGCGAGCGAGAGCCCCATGTGGTAGCCGTTGAGGGTGACGACGAAGGCGCGCAGCTTCCAGGCGGCGTTCCAGACCGTGCCCTGCGACCCGACCTGGCCGCCGAAGGCCAGCATCAGCCCGAGAAGGACGACGGCCGGGGCGGCGAGGCCCGCGAACCGGAGACCCGTCTCGCGCAGGGGCGGGCGCCGGGTCGCCGCCCGCCAGGCTTCGTGCAGGCCGAGCGTGACGCCGTAGAGCCCGAGCGCGAACAGATGCGCGCCGAACAGCACCGCCACGACGAGGGCGTGGAGGACGAGCCGCAGCGGCCAGGGCCGGTCCTGCAGCACAAGCCAGCCCGCGATGCCCCACAGGGCGATCCCGAGCCCGAACTGGAAGTTCACGAAGCCCCAGGCGAAGGGGACGCTGGTGAGCATCATGACGGCGAAGAACCCGCTCGCCTCGAACCGGCGCTTGACCGCGCCTTCGACGGCGCAGGCGCCGGTGACGGTGAGGATCTGGCTCAGCAGCAGGAACAGCCGGGTCGCCGCCTCCACGCTCATCGACCGGGCCAGCTGCGGCACCGCGAGGTCCATGGCGAGGTTGGGCGAGAACGCCCAGGTCACCGCATAGGCCGGGTTGGCGGCCGGGGTGCCGTCGGTCACGAGGACCACCATGCGGGCGAGGTGGTTGGGATAGTCGACCATCGCCGGGATCGTCGTCGTCAGGACCGGCAGGAGCGCCAGGACGAACAGCACCGCGAAGGTCGCCACGCGCAACCGCGTCGGGGGGACGAAAAAAGGTGGGTCGTTGACCATCGGGGCGGAGCGCGTCTCTACCGGTGCATCGGGTGTTTCACGGGAAACAGGTGAGGCTGTGCTCGTCCCGTGAGCGCGTCACGCCCTGGCGGCGGCCTTCCCGGTCGCGAGACGGCCGGTACGGTCAGGCTGAGGCCGTGCGCTTAAGATCCGGTTCGTCGGGTTTCGGCGGCTGCGGGCATTTGACGGCCCGGCGGCCGGGTGGTTGTCAAAGACCCTCGGCGACGCGGCGTCGCCCAACGGGGTCCACCGGCCGATGCTCCACATCCTCTTCCCCTCGGCGCTCGCGGTACTGGCGGGTGCCAGCATCGTCGTGCAGCAGGCCTTGAACACCAACCTGCGCACCGCCCTGACCTCGGCGGCGTGGTCGGGCGTCGTGAGCTATCTCGTCGGGCTCGGATGCATGGCGCTCCTGGCCGTCGCGCTGCGTGATCCGGTTCCGTCGGCGAGCGTGGCGGCGCGCATCCCGTGGTGGGCCTGGAGCGGGGGGCTGTTCGGCGCGATCTTCGTCGGCCTCGGCATCCAGCTCGTGCCGGTGCTCGGGGCCGCCACCTTCATGGCGCTGCTGGTCGCCGGCCAGATGTTCGCCGCCATGGCCGTCGACCACGTCGGCCTGCTCGGCGTGCCGCAACGGCCGGTGGACCTCTCCCGCCTCCTCGGCGGGGCGCTGCTCATCGGCGGCGTCGTGCTGATCCGCCGGTAGACGACGTCCGCTTCACAATCCCGGCGGCATCCGCAGATGCCAGTCGGTGGCCGCCTGCAGCGCCTGGCCGATGCGCAGGGCCATGGCCTCGTCGTAGGGCTTGCACACGATCTGGAGCGAGAGCGGCAGCCCGGCCGGGGTGGCGCCGTTGGGCAGTGCCAGGGCGCAGAGTTCGAGGAGGTTGCCGAAGCGGGTGAAGCGCGAGGGCATCCTGTCCTGGTCGAGGCCGTCGAGCGGCACCGCCGGCTCCTCCGTGGTCGGGGTCAGCACGGCGTCGAGGTCGGCCATCGCGGTCGCCATCTGGCGCTTCATAGCGGCCTGGGTCTGGCGGGCGAGGAGGTAGTCGTGGGCCGAGATGCCGGCCCCGCCGAGGATGCGCTTGCGCACCGCCGGGTCGAGGGGGCTGTCGGAGTCCTCGGCGAGCCGCCCGTTCACGAAATGCGCCTCCGCCAGATGGATGGTGGAGGCGCTCATCAGGTCGGCGAGGCGGAAGGGGAGCGCGACCTCGACGATCTCGGCGCCGAGATCGGCGAGGGTGTCGAGGGAGCGGTCGTAGGCCGCCAGCATCTCGGCCGTGACGCCGACGCGCTCGGACGCCGGCATCCGGCCCAGCCGCAGGCCGCGCACGCCCCGGTGCAGGCTCGCCATCGGATCGGCCGGCAGGATGCCGCGGGTGTTGGGATCGCGCGGGTCAGGCCCCTGCAGCACGTCGTAGAGCAGGGCGACATCGGCGACGCTGCGGGCCATCGGCCCCGGCGTGTCGAGGGTGGCGCTGAGCGGCACGATCCCGGCCGCGCTGATGCGCCCGGTGGTGACCTTGAGCCCGGTCAGCCCGCAGAACGAGGCCGGCATCCGGATCGAGCCGCCGGTGTCGGTGCCGATCGCCCAGGGCGCCATGCGCGCGGCCACCGCCACGGCCGAGCCGCTGCTCGACCCGCCCGGCGTGCGCGCCCGCGTCAGGTCCCACGGGTTCCACGGCGTGCCCATGCGGGCGTTGGTGCCCCAGCCGCCGAAGGCGAACTCGACGGTGTGGGTCTTGCCCAGCACGATCATGCCCTGGCCGATCATCCGGCGCACGATGGTGGCCGTCGACGTGGCGCGCCGGTCGGGGAAGGCGAGCGAGCCGCCGGTGGTGATGCGCCCCTCGACGTCGACGAGGTCTTTCAGCGCCACCGGCACGCCGTGCAGCGGCCCGACCGCATGGCCCGAACGGATCGCCCGATCGGCCCCTTCGGCGGCCAGCCGCGCATCGGCCCCGTAGACCTCGACGAAGGCCCTCAGGCGCGGATCGAGCCGAGCGATGCGACCGAGCATCGCCTCGACCGCCTCCACCGGGGAGAGTTTTTTCGACGCGATGCGGTCGGCCAGGACGTGGGCCGGCAGCAGGCTCGGATCGGTGACGGTCTCGCTCATGGGCGGTGTTCCTACTGGACGCTGACGCGGGTGAGGTCCACGAACCAGGATTGCGGCGAGACGAAGCCTTTCACCTTGGGCGACATCGCCCGCGGGTTGAGGTCGTGGACCACGAACAGCCAGGGCGGATCGTCGACGAGGCGCTCGTGGGCGGCCCGCGTCGCGGTGGCGATCTCGGCGGGGTCGGCGGATTCCGACAGGGTCTTGAGGGCGGCATCGAACGCCGCGTCGGCCCAATGCTCGAAGTTGAAGCCCTTGGGCGGGATGTTGGCGGACGAGAAGTAGCGCGCCATCACCGAGGGGTCCGACGAGGGCGAGCTGACGTTGAGCGCCATGGCGCCCTGGAGCGAGGGCGCATCGGGGCTCGACCGCAGCGACGAGAACAGCACCTGCCATTCCGAGACGATGAAGCTCACCGCGACGCCGCAGGCTTGGCTGAGGTTCTCCTGCAAAAACTCGTTCATCGGCAGGGGCTGCATCTGCCCCGAACCGGAGGTGGAGATCATCACCTTGAAGGCGAGAGGCTTGCCCACGCCGTAGCCGGCGGCGGCCAGCAGCGCCCTGCCCTTGTCCGGGTCGAAGCGGTAGCGGTTGGCGGGCGCGCCGAAGTTCGGGTCGCTCGCCTTGAGCCAGCCCACCGCCGGCTCGGCGGTGCCGCCGAGGAAGTTCGTCATGCCCTCGCGGTCGATGCAGTAGTTGAGGGCCTGGCGCACCCGCACGTCCTTCAGCGGGCTGGCGGCCGCGCCGATGTTGTAGAACCACGGCCATACGTGCGGGTAGGAGCCGGTGGTGATGGTGAAGCCGGCCTGTTTGAGCGAGGCGATGCCGTCGGGCGCCGGGGCCTCGATCCAATCGACCTGGCCGGCGCGCAGGGCCGCGATGCGGGCGTTGGCCTCGGGGATCGGCGAGAGCCGGATCGTGTCGACCTTGGCCACCCGCTCCCTGTCCCAATAGCCGTCGTTGCGGGCGAGCACGACCGATTCGCGCGGCGCCACCCGCGTGATCCGGAACGGCCCGGTGCCGGCCGCCGGCAGCATCGCCACCTTGGCCCAGTTCCGGCCCGCTTTCTCGTAGGAGGCCGGCGAGGCGAACAGCACGTAGGCGGTCATGAACGGGAAGTAGGAGGCCACCACCGAAGAGGTGATCGAGACGGTGTGGTCGTCGATCCGGGCGTAGCTCTCCAGGAGCGAGGCGCGGGCGCGGGTGATGCCGGCGCCCTGCAGTTCGTACTGCGGGCTGTCGGCCTTGAAGAAGCGGTCGAGGTTCCAGATCACCGCATCGGCGTCGAACGGCGTGCCGTCGTGGAAGGTGACGCCCCGGCGCAGGTGGAAGATCCAGGTCTTCTTGTCGGTGGCCGATTGCTCCCAGCGTTCGGCGAGGCCCGGCCTGAGGCCGGCCGGCCCGTCGGTGCGGGTCAGATCCCACAGCACCAAGCTCTCGAACACCGGATAGCCGAGGAAGCGCATCCCCTCGAAGCCGTTGTTGGGCATGCCGGTGGTGGTGGGGATGTCGGCCGCCGTCATGGCGATGCGCAAGACGCCCTCTCCCCACGCCGGCCCGGCCGCCATCAGGGCGCCCGCCGTCAAGGCCGCGGCGAGCCGGCGCGGGAGACGGGACCGCGGGCTGGCGTCGTGGCGGCGGGACGCGCGCGGCAGCCGGGATAGCGTCATCGGGCATGGTCTCCATGGGCCGGGTCGAAGGCCGCCGAACGCCGAGTCGCGCGCGGGCTCAGACACGCATTGGGGTGCCCGCGGCAGAAAGCAAACGCGGTGCCGTGTATGCACGGCGAGGGTGGTGGCAAGGGTCGCGACAGGGGTCGCCGGGGCTCCTGCCAAGCTCGTTCTCAAGCTTCCTCAAGGACTTGAGCTTGGCCGGAACGACGAGGCCCGCCTTAAGGTAGAATGAATGCATTCTTCAGAACGCATTAAACGCCACCTCACTAGCGCAGGCTCAAGAGAACGGTCGCTCCCGATTTTCGCCTTGGCGCCCGCCTTCGGGCGGGCCCGGGGCTCCGACCGTCGAGGACCCGAGAGCCATGATACAGGATCAGGCCGCGCCATCGGCCGCCGATGCCCCGGACGGGGCACCCCCTACCGCCACCGATGCCCCGAACGGGGCACCCCTTACCGCCACGGTGATCCAGTTGGTGCCCAAGGGCGCACGGCCGGCGCGGGACCAGGGACCGATCGACGCCGAGGCCCGGCATCGGATCGGGCGCAACCTCAAGCTCCTCTATGCCGACGTCCTGACCCAGCCGTTGCCGGATCGCTTCGAGACCCTGCTCGCCGACCTCTCCGCCTCGAGCGGCATCGTAACCCCGCGGGAGACGTCATGATGGTGGCCTCACCCCAGCCGATCGGCACCCCGAGCGGCGCCGATGCCGAGATGCGCGACATGCTGATCGGCTCGATCCCGGCCTTGAGGGCGTTCGCCTACACCCTCACCTACGACCTCGACCGCAGCGACGACCTCGTGCAGGACACGCTCGTGCGGGCCTGGACCAAGGCGGACAGCTTCCAGCGCGGCACCAACCTCACCGCCTGGCTGTTCACCATCCTGCGCAACCTGTTCTATTCCGAGCAGCGCAAGCGCAAGCGCGAGGTCGAGGATGCCGACGGCGTCCATGCCGCGCGCCTCACGAGCCTGCCCGAGCAGGAGGTCCGCCTCGAACTGCGCGAGTTCCACAGCGCGCTGGACGCCCTGCCCCTGAGCCAGCGCGAGGCGCTGGTGCTGGTGGGCGCCCAGAGCTTCACCTACGAGGAGGCCGCCGCAATCTGCGGGGTGGCGGTGGGCACCGTCAAGAGCCGGGTCAGCCGCGCCCGCGGCCGCCTGATCCAGGATCTCGGCATGGCCGGCAGCGACGACATCGGCGCCGACGGCGTCACCCGCGCGGCGATGGGATGATGCGCATCGGGTCAGGACCCTCCGCGACCGCCCCCTCGCGGGCGAGAAGCGCGCGCTTGCGGTCGATGCCCCAGCGGTAGCCCGACAGGGAACCGTCGCCGCGCACGACCCGGTGGCAGGGGATCGCCACGGCGATGGCGTTGGCGCCGCAGGCCATGCCCACCGCCCGCGAGGCGCCCGGCTGCCCGATGGCGGCGGCGATCTCGGCATAGGTGGCCGTCCGGCCCGCCGGGATCCGGCGCAGGGCCGCCCATACCCGCTGCTGGAAGGCGGTGCCACCGATGTCGAGCGGCAGGTCCGCCCCGAGGGCGGGGGCCTCCACGAGGCCGACCACCCGCGCCACCAGGGTCTCGAACGCCGGGTCGCCCCCGACGAGGTCGGCCCGGCCGAACCGGTCCTGGAGATCGCGCAGGAGCACGTCGGGGTCGTCGCCGAGGAGGACGGCGCAGACCCCCACCTCGGTGGCCGCCACCAGGATCGCCCCGAGACTGCAGGCGCCGAGCGCGAAGCGGATGCGCGTGCCGGCCCCGCCGCCGCGGTAGCGCGAGGGCGCCATGCCCAGCCGCCCCTTCGCCTCGGCATAGAAGGCACTGGCCGCGCCGTAGCCGGCGGCATGGACCGCCTGCGTGATCGTGCCGGCATCTGGCAACGCCCCCGCGACCCGCCGGGCCCGCACCGCGGCGCCGTAGGCGCGCGGCGTCACGCCGGTCGCGGCCTTGAACACCCGGTGGAAGTGGAAGCGGCTCATGCCGGCGTCCCGCGCCAGGGCGTCGAGGTCGGGCGGTTCCTCGGCGGCCTCGATCCGCCGGCAGGCCCGCGTCACCGCGACGGCATGGCGCTCGGTGAGGCTCTCGCCGTCCGGCCGGCAGCGCAGGCAGGGGCGAAACCCCGCCGCACGCGCCTCGGCCGCATCCGCATGGAAGCTGACGCGGTCGCGGCGCGGCCGCCGGGCGGGACAGCTCGGGCGGCAGAAGACGCCGGTGCTGCGAACCCCGTAGACGAACGTCCCGTCGGCGGCGGCGTCGCGCGCCAGGAGCGCCTGCCAGCGTGCCGTATCCTGTCCTATCGTATCCTGCGCCCCCGTCATCGCCCGCCCTCCCGGCGTGCCGGTCGGGCACCCCGCGACGATCCTATGGGGCAGGCCGCGGGCGGGCGCATCCCGATCCTTGCGGTCGAACCGCCCGCGAAAGGCCCGGTCAGGCCGAGAGCCGGGCGTGGGCGTCCTCGATCTCCCGCCCAATCTCGCGTGCCTGGACGGGGAAGATCGCGTGGAACCGCATCGGTAGCATCTCGAGGAGCAGGGGCACCTCGCCGGCCGGTCGCGCCGGGCTGAACAGGAACCCCTGGATGTCGTCGCACCGGCGGGCCTGCAGCATGATCGCCTGCTCGACGCTCTCGACGCCCTCCGCCGTGACCCTGATCGACAGCTTGCGCGCCAGCGTCAGGATCGCCTCGATGATCGCCAGGCACTCGTGGCGGGTGTTCATGTCCTTGATGAACGAGCGGTCGATCTTGATCTTGTCGACGGGGAACCGGATCAGGTAGCTCAGGCTCGAATAGCCGGTGCCGAAGTCGTCGAGGGCGATGCGGACTCCCAGCGCCCGCAGTTCGCGCAGGTTCGAGGCGATCGCCGCGTTCATCTCGAAGAAGATCGATTCGGTGATCTCCAGTTCGAGCCGGCGCGGGTCGAGGCCGCTGGCCGAGAGGGCGTCGACCACGTCCTGCAGAAGGTCCGAATGGCGGAAGTGGGACGGTGAGATGTTCACCGCGATCCGGGTGGCCGCCGGCCAGCGGACGGCCTCGGCGCAGGCCCGGCCCAGCACCCAGCGCCCGATGGCCGAGATCAGGCCGCAGGCCTCGGCCACCGGCACGAAGTCGGCCGGGGAGATGACGCCGCGGGCCGGCGTGCTCCAGCGCAGGAGCGCCTCGAAGGAATCGACGCGGCCGGTGCGCAGGTTCACCAGGGGCTGGTAGTGGAGGTCGAGTTCGCCCTGGGCGATGGCGGCCTTGAGGTCGGTCTCGAGGTCCCGGCGGGTGCGCATCGCCCGCTCCAGGGTCGGCTCGAACATCGAGACCCGGCCCTTTCCGCTCGACTTGGCGTGGTAGAGGGCGAGGTCGGCCTTGCCCATCAGGCTCTCGGGCTCCACCGCATCGCGCGGGGTCATGCCGATGCCGACGCTGGCGCCGATCTCGACCTGGATCCCGTCGATGACATAGGGCGCGCTGACGATGGCGATCAGCCGTTCGGCCAGGCCCACGGCCGCGTCGTCGGTGATCCGCCGGTGGAGGATGGCGAACTCGTCGCCGCCCAGGCGCGCCACGAGCTCGCCGGTGTCCACGGCGGTGCGCAGGCGGCGCGCCACCTGCTGCAGCAGGCGGTCTCCGATGTTGTGGCCGAAGGTGTCGTTGACGATCTTGAAGCCGTCGAGGTCCATGTACAGCAGGGCGCAGGGCTCGTTCACCCGCCCGGCCCGCTCGCATTCGGCCCCCGCCTGCAGCCCGAACAGGGCGCGGTTGGCGAGGCAGGTGAGGGAATCGTAGCTGGCGAGATAGGCGATCCGGTCCTCCGAACGCCGGGTCGCCGTGATGTCGGAGCCGACCCCGCGGACCCCCACGAAGCTGCCGTCGCGGTCGTAGGTGGGTTTTCCGCTCAGGCGCCACCAGCGCGGCCCGTCGGGCCCGGGGATCTCGACGACATGGTCGCGGAAGGCGGTGGCGCTGCGGGTCAGCGCGATCAGTTCGCGGCCGCCGTCGCCCAGGGGCGCGTCCGGCCGGCCCGAGCGCAGCAGCCGGTCGAACGGCGCGTGCAGGAGGTCGGCCATGGCGATGCCCGAGACCTCGGCCATGCGCTCGGAGACGTGCTGCAGGGTCCCGGCCGCGTCCGTCTCCCACAGCCAGTCGCTGGTGTTGGCCTCGAACTCGTGGAGCAGCAGCCCGATCGTCTCGTTCTGGTGGAAGACGCGCACCCGGTCGAGGATGCGCTCGGTGGAGAGCCGGGTCATGCGCCGCACGCTGGCGAGGACGAAGGCGGCGTAGATCGCCAGGAGTACCGCCAGGAGGAACGAGGCCTGCTCGCCGGTCAGGACCAGGGCCAGGAAGCTCCCGACCACCAGGGGCACGCAGAAGCAGATCGCCAGGTGGGGAATGCCGTTGAGCACGAAGGCGGTGGCGATGAGCCCGGCGGTGATCGCCACCACGAGCATGCGGTGGTCGACCCCCGAGGGGCCGAACAGCACGAACGGCATCGTGCTCCAGGCGAGGCCGAGGCCCAGGATGAGGATGCGCACCGCCTTCGTCCGCACGCCGAGGCCGGGCAGCCAGGCCTGCCTGTGGCGGCCGACCCAGCCGATCGCCGGCAGCAGCCCGGAGAAGATCGTCACCGCCGCGACCAGGCTGACGAGGTAGCGGTGCGAGGCCACGTCCCAGAAGAAGGTCATCACCGCCACGGCGACGACGACGTGGGTGATGGCAAGGTGCGAGGCGAGATCGATGGTCTCGGCCAACTGCCCGGCCATCGTCTCCTCGCGGTAGCGCGCCGGAACCGCCTCCGCCGCGTCGGGCAGGCGCGGCAGCGGGATCGGAAGGAGCGTGCCGGTCATGGGGCGAGCCGCCGTGGGACCACCCGCAGCGGCATCCCGCCGTGGGGCCGCAGGGTGACCTTGAACCGGGCCTGCGGCCGGGGCTCGGCCGCCGCCTCGAACCGGAAGTGCGGCAGGAGGCCGGCCAGGATCACGCTGCATTCGGCCAGCGCGAAGCCCATGCCGATGCACACCCGCGGTCCGGCCCCGAACGGGAGGTAGCCGTAGCGGTCGCGCTGGACGCCCGGCGCGAACCGGTCCGGATCGAAGGCCTCGGGGTCGCCCCAGAGCGCGCGGTGGCGGTGGATCGCATAGACCGGGATGTGGACCGAGGCCCCGGCCGGGATGGTGGCGCCCCCGAGGCGGATCTCCTGCGCGGCCTGGCGCACCACCATGGGGGCGGGCGGATAGAGGCGCATCGCCTCCATGACGACCTGGCGGGCGTAGGGGAGGTCGTCGGGGGAGGCCGCCGGTCCGGCCGCCGCGATCTCGGCGCGCAGGCGTCCCTCGATCCGCGGGTGTTCGGCGAGCAGGCGAAAGATCCAGGCCATCGCCAGGGCCGTGGTCTCGTGCCCGGCGGCGATGAAGGTGAGGAGGTTGTCGGTCAGCGCCTGGTCGGACATGCCGGCGGCGCCGTGGTGCCCGGGACCGGTCCTGCCGTGACCGGTCTCGCCCGTCTCGATCTTGCCCATGCCCGCGGCGCGATGCGGGCAGCCCGTCGCCGCCTCGGGGTCGCGGGCCTGCATCATCAGGCCGAGGAGGTCGTCGCCCGGCTCGGCGCTGGCCCGGCGCCGGGCCACGACGTCGGCGATGCCGGCGCGCAAGGTCGCGGCCGCCCGGGCGGCCTTGCCCGCGCCGGGATGCGGCATCCAGGCGGGCGCGCCCAGCATCGACAGGCCGATGCGCCAGCCGACGCTGTCGAGGTAGGTGGTCAGCGACGTCCCGAAGGCCGCCACGTCGAGACTCGGCTCCTTGGGCAGCATGGTGCTGCCGATGATGTCGAAGGTGGTACGCATCATCTCGTCGAGGACGTCGCGGGTGCCGGCACCCTGCGCGTCCCACCGCTCGGCCGTGCGCGCCACGGCCTCCCGCATCGACGGCACCAGGGCCGCGATGGCATCGGGCCGGAACACCGGCGCCACCGTCCGGCGCTGGTCGCGCCAGCGAGCGCCGTCGGAGGTCAGGATGCCGCGGCCCAGCATCGGCGACAGGGCCGCGATCATGAAGTCCTCGCGCACCAGCGCCTCGGCCCGATCGACCATCAGGGTCCTGATCAGGGCGGGATCGCAGACGAAGAACGTCCGGCGGCCGAACCGGGCGACCTCGACGAGGCCGTCCTCGTAGACCTCGGCGGGCCAGGATTCGATCATGTTGCGTACGATCCGGCGCAGCAGCACCGGAGAAGCCAGCGCCGCCGTCAGCGCGGACCAAGCGGTCGGGGACGACCAGCGGGTCGGTCCGTCCTCCGAAAAGCCTGGCGTACTGGCGATCTGCATCGGTCATCCTGGGTCGTTACCGACGGACGCTAGAGATGCTGTGTTGACGGACCGTGAACTCTGGATCGTATCGCTCCGAGACCTTGGTGCGGGCCCTTCATCACGGCCTGGAACAGCCGTGTCTACAGCACCACCTCCGGGCCGACCCGACCGTCGGCCAGCGGGGACAGGAACGCGGCGCCGATGCCGTTGTCGAAGGCGCGGGCGACCTTGGCCGGGGTGTTGCCGATCATGATCAGGGTGCCGACGGCGAGGGGCCGGTCGAGGGAGACCGCGGCCCCGGACACCGAGATGTTGAGCACCCGGCCCGGGATCGTCGCCCCCAGCGCGGTGGTGACCACCACCTCCTGCTCGCGCGGCACGATCCGCGGCGCGGCGCGCTCGGCGGGCGGACGGGCATTCTGCTCGTTGGCGAGGGAAACGAGGTTCCGGGCCACCAGCCGGAGGGGATATTCGGCGCGCAGGACGCGCACCGCGAAGCGGTGCTTCTCCGCGCGGATCACCCGCGTCTCGATGGAGCCGGCATGCCGGATGCTGCAGGTCAGGCGCTCGCCGACCGCGGGCACCGTGGCGGACTTGAACCGGATCCCGAACCCGGTGACGTCGTCGGTGACGGCATAGAAATCAGGCCTCGCCTTGCCCCAGCACAGGGCCGGCAACACGAGCTTGACCCGGGTCATGGCACGTCGCTCGATCATCGAGGCTCCCGCGAAGACGAACGACGGTCTACAGCGCGAGACGTTCGCACCGGCCTTCGCCGATCGCGACATTTGTCTGCACCTCACGGTTGGGCGCTGCGGTCGAGCGATCTCGTCCATGACCAAGGCCTGGACGGCGGCGATTCGGCTCGTGGACACATGGGACGTGTCCTCGATCCCACGCATGGGACCGGCCAGGGCGACGGTCTCGATGGTGCCGGTGTCGCGGGTCCTGGATCGTCACCGGCGGCGGATGCCCAGGACCTTGATCCGCGAGGCCAGGGTCGTCGGCTTGAGCCCCAGGATCTCGGCGGCGCCGCCGGTGCCGAAGATGCGGCCCTGGGCCAGCGCGAGGGCGGCCACGATGTCGGCGCGGACCTTGGCGCGGCGGTCGGCCTCGGTGGCGGGGGCGGTGGGCTGCGGATCGAAGGCGACGGGGTGGACGGCGGCGGTCGCCTCCGGTTCGGGCAGGTCGAAGCGCAGGCGGCCGCGCACCGCCAGGATCGCGGCGCGCTCGATGATGTTCTCGAGTTCGCGCACGTTGCCCGGCCAGTCGTAGCGCGTCAGCCGGCGGACGTCCCCCTCGGTCAGGCGCAGCTCGGGGATGTTGAGCCGCTTGACCACGCCGCGCAGGAAGTGCTGGGCGATGAGGGGGATGTCCTCCGGGCGCTCGCGCAAGGGGACGGCGGCGATGGGAAAGACGTTGAGCCGGAAATAGAGGTCCTCGCGAAAGCGGCCGCGCTTCACCTCGGCCTTGAGGTCGCGGTTGGTGGCCGCCACCAGGCGCACGTCGACCGCCCGCGTGCGTTCCTCGCCGACGCGCTCGAACTGGCGCTCCTGCAGCACCCGCAGCAGCTTGCCCTGGAGATCGAGGGGAATCTCGCCGACCTCGTCGAGGAACAGGGTGCCGCCGTCGGCCAGATCGAACCGCCCGACCCGGTCGCGCAGCGCCCCGGTGAAGGCGCCCCTGGCGTGCCCGAAGAACTCGCTCTCGAACAGTTCGCGCGGGATCGCGGCACAGTTCACGCGGATCAGCGGCCGGTCGCGGCGGCGGCTCGCCTCGTGGATGGCGCGGGCGATCAGCTCCTTGCCGGTGCCGGATTCGCCGGTCACCAGAACGGTGGCGTCGGTGCCGGCCACGAGGTCGATCTGGCGCAGGGTCGCCTCGATGGCCGGCGAGCGGCCGATGATGCCCTGGTGGTGGCCACCCTCGCGGATCTCCTCGCGCAGGTAGGCGTTCTCGAGCTCCAGGCGCTCGCGCAGGGAATCGACCTCCGCCAGGGCCCTGCGCAGGCGCTCGTCGGCCTCGCGGCGCTGGCTGATGTCGCGGAACACGATGACGGCGCCGAGCAGGCGGCCGCGGTCGCGGATCGGCGTCGAGGTGTATTCCACGTGGAACGCCGACCCGTCCCGGCGCCAGAACACCTCGGTGTCGACCTGATGCACGGCGCCGTCGCGGAAGGCCGCGTAGATCGGGCAGTCGTGGTGGGGGTAGTGGCAGCCGTCGGCGTGGCTGTGGTGGACGGTGGCATGCATGTCGCGCCCGACGAGGTCGCTGGCCTGCCAGCCCAGCATCCGCTCGGCGGCCGGGTTGATGAAGGTGGTGATCCCGTCGGCGTTGACGCCGTAGATGCCCTCGCCCGCCGCCCGCAGGATCAACTGGTTCTCGCGCTCGATGTCCGCGAAGATGCGCTCCATGCGCTGCCACTCGGTGAGGCCCGCGCGCATGTGCGCATCGGCCTGCGTATCGACGAGGCGGCGGCGGCGCTCGTCGAGGTCGAACAGGCTCACGAGGACGGTCTGGGGGTCTCCCGGCAGCAATGCGCCACTGTACTCCACATGGAGCCCGTGGCCCTCGGCGTGCCGGGGCGAGAGCGCATGGGTCCAGTCGCGCCCCCGCGCCTGGACGGCCTGGGTGAACACGATCAGCGTCGGAACCTGCTCGGGGTGGAGGGCGGTGACGCGCATGGCGCGGAGTGTCGCGCGGTCGTAGCCCAGGAGCCGGGCCGCCGCCGGGTTGGCATCGCGGATGGCGTCGGCCACGGGGTCGAACACCAGCATCGCCTCGGGCGCGCCCTCGAAGGTGGGGCCGAACGCGTCCCCTCCCCCTTGCGGGGAGGGGAGTCCCGCGACCGACGATGGATCGGAGGTGGCCATGCGAAACCTCGCCGTCGAGCCGGAGCCGCCTCACCCGAGCGACGAGACTTCGTAGCACGGACGACGAACATTCGTAGACTACGAAACTTCGCATTCACGAAATAGCCGCTAAACCCCTCGAAGGGTTGACGAACCTTACCGGATCGCCGCTGGCACACCCCTTGCTGATCCCTCTCCATCACCCCGGGCGAGGCAAACGCGATGGCGCTGTTCGACGATCCGTTCAATGCGAGGCTCACGCTCAGGCAGCGCGGCTGCTCCTGCGGCGCCCATGCCAGCCAGGCCGAGCACGATGCGACGCCGACGGGCGACGCGCAGATCGAGCGGGTGGTGGAGGGCGCGGTGATGCGCGCGCTGTTCCCCCACGACGCCCAGCGCCGGGCTTTCCTCAGGAGCGTCGGCGCGGCCACCGCGCTGGCCGCCGTCAGCCAGTTCTTCCCCGTGAAGTTCGCCGCCGAGGCCCTGGCCCAGGCCGGCACCCCGGAGAAGAAGGCGCTCAAGATCGGGTTCATCCCGATCACCTGCGCCACGCCGATCATCATGGCCTCGCCGATGGGGTTCTACGCCAAGCAGGGCCTCGAGGTGGAGGTCGTCAAGACGGCGGGCTGGGCGGTCATCCGCGACAAGACCCTGAACAAGGAATACGACGCCGCCCACATGCTGGCGCCGATGCCCATCGCCATCTCCCTGGGCCTCGGCTCGACCCCCACCCCCTACACGATGCCGGCGGTGGAGAACGTCAACGGCCAGGCGATCACGCTCGCCATGAAGCACAAGGACCGGCGCGACCCCAAGGACTGGAAGGGCTTCAAGCTCGCGGTGCCGTTCGACTACTCGATGCACAACTACCTGCTGCGCTATTACCTGGCGGAGGCCGGCATCGACCCCGACGCCGACGTGCAGATCCGCAGCGTGCCGCCGCCGGACATGGTCGCCAACCTGCGCGCCGACAACATCGACGGCTTCCTGGCGCCCGATCCGGTCAACCAGCGGGCGGTCTACGACGGCGTCGGCTTCATCCACCTCCTCTCCAAGGAGATCTGGGACCGCCACCCCTGCTGCGCCTTCGCCGCCTCGCAGGACTTCGTGACCCAGACGCCCAACACCTACGCCGCGCTCCTGCGGGCGATCATCGAGGCGACGAGCTACGCGTCGAAGGCCGAGAACCGCAAGGAGATCGCCGCGGCGATCGCCCCGGCCAACTACCTCAACCAGCCGCTCACGGTGGTGGAGCAGGTCCTCACCGGCACCTACGCCGACGGCCTGGGCGGCGTGAAGAAGGTGGCCGACCGCGTCGATTTCGACCCCTTCCCGTGGCAGTCCTTCGCCGTGTGGATCATGACCCAGATGAAGCGCTGGGGTCAGATCAAGGGCGACGTCGACTACGACGGCGTCGCCAAGCGGGTGTTCCTGGCTACCGACGCGATCAAGCGCATGGAGCAGGACGGCGTCACCCCGCCGGCCTCCACCACCAAGACCTTCTCGGTGATGGGCAAGCCCTTCGATCCGGCCAAGCCGAAGGAATACCTGGAGTCCTTCGCGATCAAGCGGGCGCTCTGAGGCACGCGCGCTCCCTCTTCCATGGGGAGAGGGCGGGGGTGAGGGGAGCGGACCCTCCGGAGGTGTCGCACACCTCACCCTGTCCCTCTCCTTCCAGGAGAGGGGACCCGCGCTCGAACACCCGATCTTCGTCAACCGGCCGGCGACGGCGTTCCATGCGGAGCCGACATCCCCATGCCCAGCCCCTCCCTCAACCTGCGCGCCGCGATCGTGTCGCTCGGCCTCCTCGCGCTGTTCCTGCTCGCCTGGCACATCGCGGTGAGCGGCCTGACCAAGACCGAGGCGATGGACCCGGAATACGCCGCGCTGATGGGGGCCTCGGCCACCACCGGCAAGTCGGCGATGCCCGGCCCGCTCGACGTCGCCGCCACGATCTGGGGCCACCTCAAGGACCCGTTCTACGACCGCGGGCCCAACGACAAGGGGCTCGGCATCCAGATCGCCTATTCGATCGGGCGGGTGGCGCTCGGCTACGGGCTGGCGGTGCTGGTGGCGATCCCGATCGGGTTCGTGATCGGGATGTCGCCGCTGATGAGCAAGGCGCTCGACCCCTACATCCAGCTCCTCAAGCCGGTCTCGCCCCTGGCCTGGATGCCGCTGGCGCTGTTCACGATCAAGGATTCGGGCCTGTCGGCGATCTTCGTGATCTTCATCTGCTCGCTCTGGCCGATGCTGATCAACACCGCCTTCGGGGTCTCGGGCACCCGCAAGGAATGGCTCAACGTCGCCCGCACCCTGGAGGTCGGGCCGCTGCGGCGGGCCTTCACGGTGATCCTGCCGGCGGCCGCCCCCACCATCCTCACCGGCATGCGCATCTCCATCGGCATCGCCTGGCTCGTCATCGTGGCGGCCGAGATGCTCGTGGGCGGCACCGGCATCGGCTACTTCGTCTGGAACGAGTGGAACAACCTCTCGATCACCAATGTGATCACCTCGATCCTGCTCATCGGCGTCGTCGGCATGGTCCTCGACCAGCTCCTTGCGAGGGCCCAGCGCCTCGTCACCTTCCCGGAATGAGGCGGCGATGAACGCGCTCACACCCTTCACTCCCGCCGCCTCCGACAGCCCGGAACCCGGCCGCATGTCCCCCTCCGAACGCTTCCTCTCCATCGAGGGCATCGCCCGGCGCTACCCGGCCCCCGGCGGCAAGGCGACCACCGTGTTCGAGAACCTGTGGCTGCCCATGCGCCGGGGCGAGTTCGTCTGCATGATCGGGCATTCGGGCTGCGGCAAGACCACGGTGCTCAACATCCTGGCCGGTCTCGAGGCCCCGAGCGAGGGCGTCGTCATCGCCGACGGCAAGGCGATCGAGGGGCCGAGCCTCGACCGGGCGGTGATCTTCCAGGGCCATGCCCTGCTGCCCTGGCGCAGCGTGCTCGGCAACGTCGCCTACGCGGTGTCGTCGCGCTGGCCCAAGGCCGGTCGCGCCGAGGTCGAGGCCCGGGCCGCCGAGGCCATCGCCACGGTGGGTCTGGCGGGCTCCGAGCACAAGCGCCCGGCCGAGCTCTCGGGGGGCATGAAGCAGCGGGTCGGCATCGCCCGGGCGCTCTCGATCGCGCCCAAGATGCTGCTCATGGACGAGCCGTTCTCGGCGCTCGACGCCCTCACCCGCGGCACCCTGCAGGACGAGGTCCGGCGCATCTGCCTCGAGACCGGCCAGACCGTGTTCATGATCACCCACGACGTCGACGAGTCGATCTATCTCGCCGACCGCATCGTGCTGATGACCAACGGTCCGCAGGCCAAGGTCGCCGAGATCGTCGAGAACCCGCTGCCCAAGGTCCGCTCGCGGACCGGGCTGCACCGCCAGCCCGGCTACTACGCCCTGCGCAACCACCTCATCGATTTCTTGGTCAGCCGCTCGAAGACCCTGCGCGACGAGAGCCCGCCCGGCTACGACCAGCGCCACCCGCCCGTCGTCCGGCTGACCCTGACCGAGGCCGACGAGGCCGCGGCGGCGCTCGGCTGAGCACGCCGAACCAAGCGCGGGTCCCCTCTCCTGGAAGGAGAGGGAGAGGGAGAGGGTGAGGGTGAGGTGTGCGACCTCGTCGGAGAACGCACTCCCCTCACCCCTGCCCTCTCCCCCTGGGAGAGGGAGACCCGCGCGACCCTGCTCCACCATCATGCAACCGGGAGACCCATCATGAAGCGCGAAGACCTCACCGAGAAGCTGCTCGACATCAAGCGCGAGAAGGGCTGGACCTGGAAGCACATCCAGGCCGAGATCGGCGGGATCTCGCCGATCCTCATCACCGCCGCCTGCATGGGCCAGATGAAGCTGCCCAAGGCCCAGGCGAAGAAGGCGGCCGAACTGTTCGGCCTCAGCCAGGCCGAGGAGCGGATGCTCAACGAGGCGCCCTATCGCGGCTCGATCCCGCAGATGCCGCCCACCGACCCGCTGATCTACCGCTTCTACGAGCTGGTGATGGTCTACGGCACCACCTGGAAGGAGCTGATCCAGGAGGATTTCGGTGACGGCATCATGTCGGCGATCGACTTCAACATGACCATGGAGCGCGAACCCAACAACAAGGGCGACCGGGTCAAGATGAACCTCTCGGGCAAGTTCCTGCCCTACAAGTACTACGACAACGAGGACGGTGTGCCCGACTACGGCTTCAAGGAGCCGTAGCGTCCGGCCGCACGCAAGCCGCGGCGTTGGCACGATGATCGGCGCGCACTACCATCGCGCGCCGGAGGATACGGTCGTGGACGCCGCCGGGAGTGGAGGGGCCGATGTATGTCGACGATGGCTGGCGGCCGCCGCTCGAACCGCCGTCCCGCAAGCCCCGCATCACGAAGCGGCAGGAGCGGGTGCTGGTATGGGTGCTGGCCTTGAACGCCCTGCTCCTGCTCGTCGCGCCGATCGGCGGGGCGACCATGGCCCACGCCCTGCTGGCGCTGTTCCGGTAGGTCCGGGAGGACCACGCGGCGGTGGATGGTGCGGTGCGCCAGCGCCACCGAGGGTCGACGGCCGCGCCCGTTTCATGCTCGATGCGCGCCTGGGCCGGGACGCCGTTGAATCCGCCCGGGTCCTTGGTGTGTCGCCGGGTCCGATCGCAAGGCCGCAGGGCCGGTTTGCGGATCCTGCTTAGGGAGACGACCGCATGAACCTCGACGCCCTCTCGCTCACCTGGGCCCCGCGCCTGCTCAGCGTCCTGCGCATCATGACGGGGCTCCTGTTCCTTCAGCACGGCACCCAGAAGATCCTCGGGTTCCCGCCGAGCGAGCGCGGCATGCCCGCCCTGTTGTCGCTGTCGGGCACCGCCGGCCTCCTCGAACTGGTGGGCGGCGTGCTGATCGTGCTCGGCCTCTTCACCCGCCCGGTGGCCTTCATCCTCTCCGGGCAGATGGCGGTGGCCTATTTCCTGGCCCACGCGCAGCGCAGCTTCTATCCCATCCTCAACGGCGGCGAACTCGCGATCCTGTTCTGCTTCGTCTTCCTCTACCTCGCCGCCGCCGGCCCCGGGCCGTGGAGCCTGGACGCGCAGCGCCGCCGGGTCTGAGGTCACCTGCGTTCGAACGAGGCCCCGCGGAGCCCGTCACCATGCGCCGTCTCGCCGTCCTTCTCGTCGCGCTCTGCCTCCCCGGCGTCGCCGTCGCGGCGACGAGGCCTTGCGCGGACCTCGAGGCGCAGCAGGACAGGAATGCCTGCATCGGCGCGGCGCTCGGCGAGGCCGACGCGGCCCTGAACCGGGCGTACCGGCAGCTCGGCGACCGGCTCGATGCCAACGGCAGGCGCAACCTCGTCGCCGCGCAGCGGGCCTGGATCGTGTTTCGCGACCGGGAATGCGAGCTCCGGTCCGGCTACGACACGCAAGACCCCGGCAACAACGGCACCCTGGCGCCGTTCCTGGTCGGCGACTGCAAGCGCGACCTCACGGGGCGGAGGACCGCGGATCTCCTCGACCAGCTGACGTGCCCCGGCGGCGACCCGTCCTGCACGCGATAGATCGGGGGCGCCTGCTCCGCCCTCGGTCCGATACCGGGGAACGCCGCGCTTCGCGGGGTCTGTGGCGGATGCTACTGGCGCACGACGCTGCAAGATGATCCGTGAGGGCACCCATGGCCGAGACCCACCCCCCCACCGCCGACGTCGCCGCCGGGCTCGCCGCGACCCTGGAGGGCATCCGCCGCGCCGCCGGGGACCACGGGCGCGATCCGGCGACCGTCACCCTGGTCGCGGTCTCCAAGACCATCGCGGCGGAGGGCATCCTCACCGCCCTGGAGGCCGGGCAGCGGGTGTTCGGCGAGAACTACGTGCAGGAATCCAAGGCCAAGTGGCCGGCCCTGCGCGAGCGCTTCCCCGACGTCGAACTGCACCTCGTCGGGCCTTTGCAATCCAACAAGGCCCGCGAGGCGGTGGAGCTGTTCGACGTCATCCACGGCCTCGACCGGCTGTCGCTGGCCGCCGCGCTGGCCAAGGAGATCGCCCGCGTCGGGCGTTCCCCGAAACTGCTCGTCCAGGTCAACACCGGCGACGAGCCGCAGAAGGGCGGCGTCTCGCCCGCGCAGGTCGACACGCTGCTGGCCGAGTGCCGCGACACCCACGGGCTGACGATCTCGGGCCTGATGTGCATTCCGCCCGCCGAGGACCCGCCCTCGGCGCATTTCGGGCTCCTGGCCGCCATCGCCGAGCGCCACGGCCTGCCCATGCTCTCGATGGGGATGAGCGCCGACTACGAGGCCGCGATCCAGATGGGCGCCACCCATGTGCGGGTGGGGACCGCGATCTTCGGGGCGCGGGTGCGGCCCGATCCGGCCTGAGCCGCTACATGATCTCGCGGGCGGTATCCTGCCAGCGGGTCAGGGGCCGGGTCAGGGCCACGAGGACGGCGTCGGCGAGCTTGCCCAGGATCGCGAAGGCGATGATCGCCGCCAGGATCTGGTCGGCCCGGCTGAACTGCTGCCCGTCCACGAGGAGGTAGCCGAGCCCCTCCGAGGCGCCCATCAGCTCGGCGGCCACCACGAACAGGAAGCCGAGCCCGAGGCCGGTGCGCAGGGCCACCAGGGTGGCCGGCAGCACGGCGGGCAGGAGGATGCGCCGGGCGAGCGCCGCCTTCGACAGGCGGAAGATGCGGCCGACCTCGATCAGCTTGCGGTCGACCGAGGCGATGGCCCCGGCCACCCCGATGTAGACCGGGAAGAACACCCCCACCGCGATCAGCACCACCTTGGGCGTCTCGAGGATGCCGAGCCACAGGATGAACAGCGGCACCCAGGCCAGCGAGGGCACCGCCCGCAGGGCCTGCAGGGTCGGATCGAGGAGGTGGCGGGCGAAGGGCAGCGTGCCGGTGAGCGCGCCCACCGCGATGCCGGCGGTGGCGCCCAGCACGAAGCCGAGGCCGACGCGGGTGAGGGTGGCGTTGACGTGCAGCCACAGGTCGCCCGAGACGGCCATCGCCTGGAGGGCGGCGACGATCCGGCTCGGCGGCGGCAGCAGCCGCCCCTGCGCCAGGCCGGCCCGCACCGCGAACTCCCAGCCGAGCGCCACCGCCAGCGGTAGCAGGAGCCCGAGGACGACCTGGCCGGCCGAGCCCCAGGAAACCTTCGGCCGTGGGGTGGCCGCGCTGCCGGACGAGGCCATGGGCGGACGCTCAGCGGGCCGTGACGGGCGCGAACCGCGTGTCGATCAGGCCGGCCACCGCCGCCTTCACGTCGACCTCGGCGGGGACCACGCCGGCCTGCTGCAATGCCACGCCCGCCGCCTCGATGCTCTGGGCCTGGGCGGCGCCGACGACGGGCTGGGTGAGGTCGGTGCGCTCGATCTGGCGGGCGATCACCGGCTCGGGCAGCTTGGTGGCAGCCACGAGGGCCTGCTTCAGCGAATCCGGGTTGGCGATGGCGTAGGCGCGGGCCTGCTCGTAGGCGGCGATCACCGCCTTGACGAGCTCGGGGTTGGCGGTGGCGAAATCCTCGCGCACGTCGAGCACGCCCCAGGTGTTGGCGGAGGCATCGCGGAAGAACAGGACGTTGCCGCCCTCGATCTCGGAGGCCGCCATCATCGGGTCGAGGCCGGCCCAGGCATCGACGTCGCCGCGCTCGAGGGCGGCGCGTCCGTCGGCATGCTGCAGCAGGACGAGCTTGGCGTCCTTCTCGGTGAGGCCAGCCCCCTGCAGGGCGCGGATCAGGAAGATGTGCGGATCGGTGCCGCGGGTGACGGCGATGCGCTTGCCCTTGAGGTCGGCGGGCTTGGCGATGCCGGTGTCCTTGCGGGTGACGAGCGCGGTCCATTCCGGGCGCGAGAAGGCGTAGATCGCCTTGATCGGGTTGCCGTTGATGCGCGCCAGCAGGGCGGCGGCGCCGGCCGAGGAGCCGATGTCGATGGCGCCGGCGTTGAGGAATTCCAGCGCCTTGTTGGAGCCGAGCGACTGGGTCCAGCGGACCTTGATGCCCTTGTCCTTGAGCGCCTCTTCGAGGAAGCCCTTGTCCTTGAGGACGAGGCTGACCGGGTTGTAGGTCGCCCAGTCGAGCCGGATCTCCTTCACGTCGGCGGCGAAGGCCGCGCCGTGCGAGAGCAACAGGGCGAGGGCGGCGCTCGCGAGGCCGCGACGGGACAGGTGCATGGCGGAGCTCCCCGATGCCCGTCGACGCGGGCTCACAGGGGTGAGCTAGGCAATCGCGTTCGGAGTGTCAAACGGAAAATCCGCTGAAGAGAACGCTTCAGGGGAGTTGGAGGAAGGCGGCGATCTTCGCTTTGACTTCTGCGATGACGCTGTCTGGGGCCATGTTGGAGAAACGCGCTCCACGGTCGGCCCAGGAAAGGGGCTTACCCTGATCAGCCAGTACGAAGCCGTGGGTCCCGTGTTCGGGTGGCAGGGCGACCTCGTAGGGGTAGCCGCGTCCGCGACTGGTGATGGGGCACGCGAAGCATCGCCCGACGAGGTCATTGTAGGATCGGGGTGTCAGCACAAGCACCGGACGCCAGAAACCCTGCTCCGTCCCGCCATGCGGACTGAAGTTCAGAACGATGATGTCTCCGAGATCGGGACAATAACGTGTTTCACCAGAACTCGTTTCCGACGGGAGGCCCGACGAACTGCTCGTCATGGAGGTTGTCTTTCGTGATGCCGGCGAGCAGTTCCTCGAACGTGTAGCGAGGCTGAGTCGCGCGGGGGGAAATGACGATCTGTCCATCTTCGACGCGCAACTCGGCACCGCTGCCTTCGCTGGCGCCCACATCCCGCAGGATGTGCGCAGGAATGCGGATGGCGAGGCTGTTGCCCCACCGTGAGAACTGAACGAACATTTTTCGATCCGCGCCGGTATCAACGAGATGTACGCTCAGGCGAGCCATATCGACTCACGGGCGTATCGTCGATGTAGATACGTTTTAATCGGCTGTGGGTCAAAATCCCTTGTGCCGCTCGTGCGCAAGCCGCACCGGTCCAGCCTTCCTCGCGCGCTGCCCCTATGCGGTGGTTTCCCCGCACCGCGAGCCCGCTGTCGGCGACGGCTTAACATGCTACGGGAGCGCGATGTTCGACGCTGCCGCAAGCCTCAAGTCCGTCCTCGATGCCCTGCCGCGGGATGCCCGCGAGGCGACGCAGTTGCGCGCCGTGCTGGTGCCGGAACTGCGGGCGGTGATCGCGGCCGGGCACAAGGACGCCGAGGAGCGCCTGATGCAGGAGCGCGACGGCGTCGCCTGCGCCAGGCGCATCAGCGCGCTGACCGATGCGGTGGTGCGCGCCATCCACGACGCCGTGGTCTGGCGGCTCTATCCCAACGACAACCCGTCGTCCGGCGAGCAGCTGGCCGTGGTCGCCACCGGCGGCTACGGCCGGGGCACGATGGCGCCGGGCTCGGACATCGATCTCCTGTTCCTGCTGCCCTACAAGCAGACCGCGTGGTCGGAGAGCGTCGTCGAGGCGATGCTCTACGTGCTGTGGGACCTCAAGCTCAAGGTCGGCCACGCCACCCGCTCGGTGGAGGAGTGCCTGCGCGAGGGCAAGGCGGACATGACGATCCGCACCGCCCTCTTGGAAGCGCGTTTCCTGTTCGGGTCGCGGGTCCTGTTCGAGGAGCTGGTGACGCGCTTCGACACCGAGCTCGTGATGTGGACCGCACCGGAATTCGTCGAGGCCAAGCTGCGCGAGCGCGACGGGCGCGTGAGCAAGTCTGGGGCCTCGCGCTACCTCGTCGAGCCCAACGTCAAGGACGGCAAGGGGGGGCTGCGCGACCTCAACACCCTGTTCTGGATCGCCAAGTACACCTACCGGGTGCGCGACCAGAGCGAGCTCGTGCCCGCCGGCCTGTTCACGCCGGAGGAGTACCGCTTGTTCGAGCGCTGCGAGGAGCTGCTGTGGCGGGTGCGCTGCCACATGCACTTCGTCACCGGCCGCTCGGAGGAGCGGCTGTCCTTCGGCCTGCAGCCGAAGATCGCCGAGCGCTTCGGCTACGGCCCCCGCGGCGGGCTCTCGGGCGTCGAGCGGTTCATGAAGGCCTACTTCCTGATCGCCAAGGACGTCGGCGACCTCACCGCCATCGTCTGTGCCGCCCTGGAGGCGCGCCACGCCAAGCGCACCCCGGTGCTCGACCGCTGGATCGGCCGGTTCCGCGACCGCTTCCGCGCCTCCGCCATCGAGGCCGAGGACTTCGTGGACGACCACGGCCGCATCAACGTCAAGGACGGCGACGCCTTCGTGCGCGATCCGGTCAACCTGATCCGCCTGTTCTGGCTGGCCGACCGCCACAACCTGCCGATCCATCCGGACGCGACGCGCCTGGCCAACCGCTCGCAGCGGCTGATCGGCCATTCCCTGCGGGCCGACGGGGAGGCCAACCGGCTGTTCCTCGACATCCTGACCTCGAAGAACTCGCCCGAGACCATCCTGCGGCTGATGAACGAGGCCGGCGTGCTCGGCCGCTTCATCCCGGATTTCGGCCGCATCGTCGCGATGATGCAGTTCAACATGTACCACCACTTCACGGTGGACGAGCACCTGCTGCGCTCGCTGGGCGTGCTGGCGGCGATCGATTCGGGACGGGTGACCGAGGACCACCCCCTGGTCACGCGCCTGATCAACACCATCAGCAACCGGCGCGCCCTCTACGTGGCGGTGCTCCTGCACGACATCGCCAAGGGCCGGCCGGAGGACCACTCCATCGCCGGTGCCGCCATCGCCCTCAAGGTCGGCCCCCGCTTCGGCCTCAGCCCGGCCGAGACGGAGACCGTGGCCTGGCTCGTCGAGCACCATCTCCTGATGTCGATGACCGCCCAGAGCCGCGACCTGTCCGACCCCAAGACCATCGAGAAGTTCGCGGGCGTGGTCCAGACGCTGGAACGCCTCAAGCTCCTCACCATCCTGACGGTGGCCGACATCAAGGCGGTGGGCCCGGGCGTGTGGACCGCCTGGAAGGGCACGCTCCTGCGCACCCTCTACGACGAGACCGAGGTGATGCTCTCGGGCGGCCACTCCGAGATCGCCCGGACCGACCGGGTCCGCCTCATCCAGATGGCCCTGCGCGAGCAGCTCGCCGACTGGGAGTCGGGCACCTTCGACGCCTATGCCGGCCGCCACAACCAGGCCTACTGGCTCAAGGTCGATTCCGCCCGCCAGTTCAAGCACGCCGGCTTCGTCGACCGCCTGGCCGCCCAGGGCCGCACCGTGGCCACCGCCTGCGAGACCGACCCGGCCCGCGGCATCACCGAGATCACGATCTATTCCCCCGACCACCCGCGCCTGCTCGCCATCGTCACCGGCGCCTGCGCGGCCTCGGGTGGCAACATCGTGGATGCGCAGATCTTCACCACCACCGACGGCTTCGCCCTCGATTCGATCTTCATCTCCCGCGCCTTCGACCGGGACGAGGACGAGCTGCGCCGGGCCGGCCGCATCACGATGGCGATCGAGAAGGCGCTCAAGGGCGAGATCCGCATCGCCGACCTCGTGGCCGACAAGCACCCCCCGAGCGCGCGCACCACCACCTTCCTGGTGCCGCCCGACATGGCGATCGACAACGCCCTGTCGAGCCGCGAGACCGTGGTGGAGATCACCGGGCTGGACCGGCCGGGCTTGCTCTACGAGCTGACCACGGCGCTGAGCCGGCTGAGCCTCAACATCACGTCGGCCCATGTCGCCACCTTCGGCGAGCGGGCGGTGGACGTCTTCTACGTCACCGACCTCACCGGCACCCGCGTCACCCAGCCCGACCGGCAGGTGGCGATCCGCAACGCGGTGATGGAGGTTTTCGCCGGCGACGTGGCGGCGCTGCGGGCCGAGGGGCTGGAAGCCCTGGTCGACTCGCCGCCGCCGCGCGAGGCGTGAGGACCGGTCAACTTGATTTCGGGCGGCGAGGGCCTGATATCACCCGCGACCCCGACATCCCTTTTCCTTCAACGATCGACGACAACCGATGATGGCCACCGACATGGAGCACGAGGACCGGCGCGAGGCGAGCGAGGCCTCGCAGGCAGCCCACGAGTCCGCCCCCGGCGAGGCGCAGGCCGCCGAATCCGATTCCGCCAACGGCGACGTCAAGCACGCCGAAGCCCTGGCGACGCTGATGGCCGAGCGCGACGAGTTCAAGGACCGGACCCTGCGCACCCTGGCGGAGATGGAGAACCTGCGCCGCCGCACCGAGCGCGAGGTCGCCGACGCGCGCACCTACGCGGTCACCAACTTCGCCCGCGACCTGCTCACCGCCGCCGACAACATCCGCCGCGCCATCGAGAGCGTGCCGGCGGACGCCCGCGAGACCGCCGACGGCGCCTTCAAGGCGCTGCTCGACGGCATCGAGCTCACCGAGCGCGACCTCGCCAAGACCTTCGAGCGCCACGGCGTCAAGCTCCTGGAGCCCAAGGGCCAGAAGTTCGATCCCAACCGCCACCAGGCGATGTTCGAGGTGCCCGATGCCGAGGTGCCGAGCGGCACCGTGGTGCAGGTGATGCAGGCCGGCTACGTGCTCGGCGACAGGGTGCTGCGCCCGGCCCTCGTCGGCGTCGCCAAGGGCGGCCCGAAGGCCGCGGCCGGCCCGGCGGCCGACGACGCGGCCTGAGCGACGACGTCCAGTGCCTCGGATCGGAACATGGCGTCCGGTCCGAGACCCTCGAGCGAGGTCTCGCTACTTGAGCTGGATGCTGTCGACGACATCGCGGAACCGCGACAGGGTGGCGTCGCGCTGTTCGGCGCGGACCACCCCGACGGCGCGCAGGTATCCGTCGGGCGCGAACCGGATGGTCTGCGAGATCACCACCGGGATGTCGGTGGGCAGGTCCTTGGCGCGGGCCACCATCTCGTGCCAGTCGACCCCGTTCTGGCGGTAGCTCTGCGACCGCTCGATCACGAAGTCCTTCATGGTCTGGTTGGAATAGAGGGCGGCCCTGGCGAAGGCCTCGCGCTGGTCGGCGGCGGGGGGCTGCTGCACCGCCTGGGCCAGGACCAGGATCGGCTGGTCGAGGTTGCTGACCTCGTCGTTGGCGCCGTAGGTCATCAGCATCGAGTTGCCGGCCAGCACCCGGACCGGGCGGAAGCCCGCGGCGGTGCCGACCTTGAAGGGCAGGGCCGCCACCTGCTCCTGAAGGGTGAGCGCGGGGCGGATGTGCACGCCCGTGAGCATGCCGCGCATGGTCTCCTCGGTCTCCGCCCCGGGCACGCTCTGGGCGATGATGATGCCGGTGACCGTGGGATCGCCCACGAGGAGCAGCCATTTCTTGATCGGGGGCGCGCCCGCCGGCTCGGCCACCGGCTGCTCGCCGGTGAACAGCACCGCGTCGACCTCGCCGGCGACCTTGATCGCCTCGCGGCTCGAGACGACGAAGCCCTGCGACTTCAGGTTCTCGTCGGTGAAACTCTTCTCGAGGTCGACGTAGGCGCTGGGCGGCAGCTCCACCACCGAGAGCGTGGCGCCGCCCTCCAGGCGCTCGAACCCGGAGAAGCGCTTGGAGGGGGCCATGTCGGAGGGCGGCGTGAACCCGAAGCGGGAGCTGGGCGGATAGACCACGTCGGCCGCGAGGGCAGCCGCGGTGAGGCCGAGGCTCAGCACCAGCGCCGCACAGGGGCGCAGACAATCACGCAGACGCATCGGGTCCTGGTCTCCGGGCACTGTGGGCGGTCTTGGGACAGCCGGCTTGGGGCAGTCGGGCCGCCCCGAGCCGTGTCTCGATCCCCGATGAGGTCGGCCCACATCCCTCCCCTGTCAAGCGTGGCCGGATCTCATGGGCACCCGCACCCGCCGCAACGTGAGATTACAGCGCCCCCCGGCCGGCAGGCGATCGGCCATGACCGCCGGAATCGTCGCGTCCCCCGCTTCGCCCAGAAGATCGGGCACGGCCGGCAGCAGCCGGTCGACGCCGTGGTGGATCAGGCGGGAGACCCCGCCGATCACCAGGGCGTCGCCCGAGCGGAGCCGGACGGACCGGGTCGGGTCGCCGCGCCGCAGCCCGCCGTAGCGGAACAGCGCGGTGGCCCCCAGGGACAGGGAGACGACCGGGGCATCCAGCGCCTCTTCGTCGCGGTCCTGGTGCAGGCCCATGCGCGCGGCCGGGCCGTAGAGGTTGACGAGGCAGGCCTCCGGCTCGGCATGGTAGCCCGACAGGTCGGCCCAGGCGCGCAGCGCCAGCGAGGGCATCGCCGGCCAGGGCCGGCCGGTCTCGGGGTGATGCGCCTGGTAGCGGTAGCCGACCTCGTCCGAGACCCAGCCGAGGGCGCCGCAGTTGGTCATCCGCACCGAGAACGGCCGGCCGGTGCGCGGCATCCGCGGCGTGTAGGGTGGGGCCTCGTCCATCGCCCGCGCCAGCTCCGTCCAGAGCCGGTCGCGCGCCGCCGCGTCGAGGTAGCCCGGATGGTGCACGAGCCCCGGGGCCAGCACCACGCCGGGCGAGGCGGCGGCCATCGACCGGATCAGTGGTCCTGGTCGATGTCGCGCTCCAGCACCGACTTGCTCTCCACCGTGGTGTCGGACTTGAGGTGGTAGACGAGCGGGATGCCGGTGGCGATCTCGAGGCTGGCGATGGTCTTGGTGGTCATGCCGTCGAGGACCATCACCAGGGCGCGCAGGGAGTTGCCGTGGGCGGCCACCAGCACGCGCTCGCCGTTCATGACGCGGGGCAGGATGAACTGGATGTAGTAGGGCAGCACCCGGGCGGCGGTGTCCTTCAGGCTCTCGCCGCCGGGGGGCGGCACGTCGTAGGAGCGGCGCCACTGGCGCACCTGCTCGTCGCCCCAGCGCTCGCGGGCGTCGTCCTTGTTGAGGCCCGACAGGTCGCCGTAGTCGCGCTCGTTGAGGGCTTCGGCACGGTGGGTCTCGAGACCGCCCTGCCCCATCTCCTCCAGCATCAGCGAGCAGGTGTCCTGGGCCCGGCGCAGGTTGGAGGTGAAGGCGACGTCGAAGGCGAAACCCTGGCCCTTGAGCCAGCGACCGGCGGTGCGGGCCTCGGCGATGCCGAGCTCGGTCAGTTCGGGGTCGCGCCAGCCGGTGAACAGCTTCTTGAGGTTCCACTCGCTCTGGCCGTGGCGAGCGAGGACGAGCAGACGCTCCATGGGGCAACGATCCCTTCGGTCGTGGATGGTGCGGTGCACAAACGTGCGCCGCCACGGCTGATGCCTGCCCGAGCCTGAACGCGCGATGACGCGGGCGCCGTTTGCCGAGCGCGTCTATCAGAGCCCGAGCACGTCGGCCATGCCGTAGAGGCCCGGCGGCCGGGCGAAGGCCCATCGCGCTGCGCGCACCGCGCCGCGGGCGAAGATGGCGCGGTCCTCGGCGTGGTGGGAGAGCGTGATGCGCTCGCCGGGGCCGGCGAAGACCACGCTGTGGTCGCCGACCACGCTGCCGCCGCGCAGGGTGGCGAACCCGATGTCGCCGGGTCGGCGCGCGCCGGTGTGGCCGTCGCGGGTCGAGACGCGCACATCGGGCAGGGCGACGCCGCGCCCGTCCGCCGCCGCCTCGCCCAGGAGCAGGGCGGTGCCCGAGGGCGCATCGACCTTCATGCGGTGATGCATCTCGACGATCTCGATGTCGAAGTCCTCGCCGAGGGCCGCGGCGACCTTGCGTACCAGCCCGGCCACGAGGTTGACCCCGAGGGACATGTTGCCCGAGCGCACGATCCTGGCGTGATGGGCCGCGGCCGCCAGCCTGGCGAGGTGGGCCTCGTCCATCCCGGTGGTGCCGACCACGTGGACGATCCGCGCCTGGGCGGCGAGTTCGGCAAAGACGATGGTGGCCGCCGGCACGGTGAAATCGAGCACGCCCTCGGCGGCGGCGAAGACCGGCAGCGGATCGTCGGTGACGGGCACGCCCAAAGCCCCGATGCCGGCCAGCGTCCCGGCATCCTGGCCCAGCGCGGGCGAGCCCTCGCGCTCGATCGCCCCCGACAGCGTGCAGCCCTCGGCCTCGGCCACCGCGCGGATCAGCATCCGCCCCATGCGCCCGTCGGCGCCCACCACCACGAGCCGCATGCTGTCCTCCGACCGTTCCGGCTGGCGGTACAGCCTGGGGCCGGCTCTGCCAAGACGCGTGCTCGGCGCGTGTCCCTCTCGATTCGATGTCCGCTCTCGAACTGCGTGCTACTTGCGGGGTGGAAGGAACGGCGTATCGTTCCGCTTATGACGATTGCGGCCCATGACTTGTTGCGAAACTGAAGAGCCGCGGACGAATCTTGGAAATTTATTATCCCGAATCTGACGCTTGTGGCCCAAGCCTTAGGTCCGCCACGGGTGGAAAGTGTAAATTCGTAGTAATTTAACGGGATAAAATCTCGCCTTAATTATTTTGATCAAAAATAATAATGACTTCATTTTCACGGTGAATTAATATGCTTGAAAATATGCCGATTTCAAATAAATATGAATTTCAGGCCGTCGCTCCTACATTTTTAACTGCTTTATTGTTGTATGTCGTAGTTATTGAGGGTGGATCATACCACTTGATAACGAGCTTTATGAACATGCTCGTATTAACTGCTGGGGTCTCGTCTTTTGCGATCACGTTTTATCACACGCGGAACGGTAACTTCATGTGGCAGAGAAAAAATTGGAAATTTCGTAATACATTTCTGCAAATTATTTTTGGTTTGTTGTTTACAATTTTATTTTTAATCATCATTATATTTTTGATATTGTCATCGATTGTACTTTGGATAAAACCTTACCCATACAATAGTAGCGCTACACAAGGTCTTACTGCGCTTCTGGGAATGACGTTTATTTTTGGTTCGATTTCTGCGAAATATTTTGGCAACGTGCTCCGGCGGGTATAATCTCTCTTACAAGTCCATCATTATTTCTGTTGAGGATCAAATTTCAGTGATTACTTCCGGTCAAGGACGGACGGTACCAAGAGTTAAATTTCGTCGACTCGACGAGGTGGTACTCCTGAGCGACGTCCCTCCGACGACGGCGCCGTCCTGACGGCGGGTACGGACGGGACGATCGTCGCCGTCGTCCGCGAGAGTATCATCGAGTTCTCCGAGCCTCCGGGAACGCTCGCGACGGTCATAACGGACGAACTCACGCGTGCGGGTGCCGCCGGAGCGTGAAGGCGCCGACAGGCGATCAGCTTACGCATTTCCTGCTGAGCCACGACAGGTGATTCACCTCACGACTTGCGCCCCGCCAGCAGCGGCCCGAGCACGTCGACGACGCCGTTGAGGAAGATCTGGGTGCCGACGCACAGGAGCAGGAAGGCCGAGAGCCGGCCGAGCACCCGCGCCCGGCCCGGGCCGATCAGCGAGACGACCCGGTCGGCCGAGCCGTAGGCGATGCGTACCATCGCCGCGATGACGAGGGCGGCGAGCGACACGCCCACGAAGAAGCCGACGGATTCCGGCCCGGCCGGCGGTCGGTTCGAGCCCAGCGCGATCGCCACCGCGATGGTGCCGGGGCCGGTGGTGAAGGGCAGGGTGAGGGGGAAGAAGGCGATCTCGGCGAGGTTGCCGGCCGGCTCCTGCGCCTCGGCGTGCTTGCGCGCCTCGCGGGCCTCGGGTGCGCGCAGCAGCGTCCACGCCGAGGCGCCGACCACGAGGCCGCCGGCGATCCGCAGGGCCGCCAGCGAGACGCCGAAGAAGTTGAGGATCGGCGCCCCGGCCCAGAGCGCAGCCAGCATGATCAGCGCCGCGTAGAAGCCGATCCGCCGGGCGAGCTCGAGGCGCTCGGCATGGCTGTTCTGCGCCGTCACCTGCGCGAAGATGAGGGCGGCCCCCACCGGGTTGACGATGGAGAACAGGGTCGAGAGCGCCAGGAGGAAGCTCGCGACCCCGGCTTCCAGGCTGATGGCGTCGGTCATCGCGTCAGCCCGGTGAGGGAGCGGGGACCAGGACCCGGGCGGGCGCGCGCAGGGTGCTGCGCCGGACCTGATGCACGGGAATCGGACGATACAGCTGCTTGGTCGCGTCGACCACGTGCAGCCCGGCGAAGGGCAGCGACAGGCCGGTGCCGAACCGCTCCCAGGCCCCGGCGGTGCGCAGCCACAGGCGGCTCTCCACCGGTGGCATGTACAGGGTCTCGGCCCAGCCCTCCGGCGAGAACAGGGTGCTGCGCATCAGCCGGCCGAGCTGCGAGCGGCTGTAGGGCTGGCCGTGGCCGAACGGCGTCGCCTCGCGCCGGGCCCAGACGCCACGGCGGTTGGGCACGACGAGGATCATGCGCCCCCCCGGCGTCAATACCCGCCAGACCTCCTGCAGCAGTTCGGTGGGGCTCTCCACCGATTCGAGGGCATGGACCAGGATGACGCGGTCCACCGCCGCCTCCGGCAGGGGCATCATCGTCAGGTCGGCGAGCGCCGAGGCCGAGCGGCCGCTGCCGGGCCAGTTCACCACGCCCTGCGTGGCGGGCATGAAGGCCAGCGTGCGCTCGGCGATGCAATGCACGGTGGTGAGGTAGGGGGTCGCGTAGCCGAGCCCGAGCACCCTCAGGCCGGAGACGGAGCCGAGGAAGCCGTGGACCGCGCGGCCGACGATGCGGTGGGTCACGCTGCCGAGCGGCGTGGCGTAGAAGGCGCGCAGATCGGTGACGTCGAGACGCATGGCGTTGCGGTTCCGGCCCGTCCGGGCCGTGGAAGCCCGACGAGGGCCATCAATGGGGATCGCGGGCGCGCCCGGCAACCCGCGCCGCGCACGGAACCGCCTGCTCTACCTCATGTTCTTCGACCGCCGAACGATGGAGTGAACCCCGCCATGACCGACCCTCGCCCCGAGATCCGCACCTTCCTCTGCCGCAGCGACAACATCGGCGTGCTCCTGCGCGATCCCGCCACCGGGGCCTGCGCCGCCATCGATGTGCCCGAGGCCGCCGCGGTGCTGGCCGCCCTCGACGAGACCGGCTGGACGCTGACCGACATCCTGGTCACCCACCGCCACGGCGACCACGTCGAGGGCATCCCCGAGGTCAAGCGGCGCACCGGCGCCAAGGTCACGGCGCCGCTCAAGGCGGGTGGCGCGGTGCCTGAGGTCGACCGGACCGTGAAGGAGGGCGACGTCGTGCGGATCGGCGAGCTCGCCGCCGAGGTCTGGGAGACGCCGGGCCATTGCGACGACCACGTCTCCTACGTGTTCGGGCAGGCTGGGGTCGCCTTCGCCGGCGACACCCTGTTCACCCTGGGCTGCGGCCGCATTCTCGAAGGGCCGCCGGAGGTGCTGTGGCACTCCCTGAGCCGGTTCCTGGCCCTGCCCGACGCGACGCAGGTCTACAGCGGCCACGACTACGTGCTGGCCAACGCCCGCTTCGCGCTGGCCGCCGAGCCCGACAATGCCGCGCTCACCGCGCGCATGGCCGAGGCCGAGGCGGCGGCCGGCGAAGGCCGGTTCCTGATCCCGACCACCATCGGGATGGAGCGCGCCACCAACCCGTTCCTGCGATCCGACCAGGCGACCCTCGCCAAAGCCGTGAATCTTTCCGCGCAGGCGGCACCGGTGGAGGTTTTCACCGCCCTGCGGGCCTGGAAGAACCGGTTCTGACAGGCTATGCGACTGACTCAGGGCTGCCGGGCGCGGATACACGGTCTGCGTGCCGGCCGCCTTTCGAAGAGGACATGGTGCCGATGCGGGCGCGCGCCCACCGGAACGCGGCGGCCCGCGGACGGGATGCCTTCACCAAGCGATCCGCGACGCCCGTCGCCGTGGTCGCGGCGGTGCCGCAGGGGCCGGTTCAAGAGCCGGCCGTCGTGGGCGAGCCCGTCCCCGCCCCGGCCGAGTCGGCACCGGAGGCGTCCGTCACCCCTGCGGTCCGACCGCTGCGGGTCGCCCTCCGGTCGCGCCCGGCCACGGTCTCGGCCGACGTGCGCCTGCTCGCCATCGCCTCGGACCATCTCGCCCGGCTGGGCCCCAAGCGCGTCACCGTCGTTGCGGTGGCCGCCGAGGCCGGCATGACCCACGCCAACGTCTATCGCTACTTTCCCTCGAAGGACGCTCTCCTCGACGCCGTGGTCGGGCGCTGGCTGCGCGACGTCGAGGCCGAGCTCGCCCGGATCGCCGACGCGCCGGACCCCGCCGACGACAAGATCGAGCGGCTGCTCACCGCCCTGGCCGCGGCCCAGCGCGAGACCCTGTCGCAGGCGCCCCATCTCTTCGCGGTCCACCTCGATGCCGCGGTGGCGGCACGGCCGATCGCCCGCCGGCACCGGGTCCGCCTGCGCAACCTGGTCGAGCGGGTGGTCGAGGAAGGCATCGGCGCCGGGGCCTTCGTCGCCCGCGACCGCGAGCGGGCCATCGCCTACATCTTCGATGCGAGCTACCGCTTTACCCACCCCCTCGCGATCCAGAACGACGCCGACCTGCCGCGCGACCTCGTCGATCTGCGCTTCGGCGTGGTGATCCAGGCGATTCAGCGCAGCCTGCGTTCCGGCCAGCTCTGACCTCCGGCCCGCTGCTGCCGAAGTGACAGATCCGACCCGCTGTCACGACTGCTTCGCCGCCGAAGCGATGTCGCCGTCCTCGCCCTAAGAGACTGGGAAGCCTCGCGTTCTTTGGGGCATCGAAAACCCTGCCGGGCGCCGGCTGGCCCGAACCCTGCTTTCCCTCGCCTCCCGTCGGCTTGAAGCGGCGCGCCTTTTCCGCCACACCCCGGCGCAACGAGAGCGGGCGGGAAGCCCGGTCCGCGGTTCGACGACCGACGGCTCGGCATCGCAACCGTGGGCAGCCATCACCATCGGAGGTCGTTTTTCATGGCACGCAGCAAGATCGCGCTCATCGGCGCCGGGCAGATCGGCGGAACCCTCGCGCATCTGGCGGGCCTGAAGGAACTCGGCGACGTCGTCCTGTTCGACATCGCCGACGGCGTGCCCCAGGGCAAAGGCCTCGACATCGCCGAATCGGCTCCCGTCGACGGCTTCGACGCCCATTACTCCGGCGCCAGCGATTACGCCGCGATCAGCGGCGCCGACGTGGTGATCGTCACCGCCGGCGTGCCGAGGAAGCCCGGCATGAGCCGCGACGACCTCATCGGCATCAACCTCAAGGTGATGGAGGCCGTCGGCACCGGCATCAAGAACCACGCGCCGGACGCCTTCGTGATCTGCATCACCAACCCGCTCGATGCCATGGTCTGGGCGCTGCAGAAGTTCTCGGGCTTGTCCACGAACAAGGTCGTCGGCATGGCCGGCGTCCTCGATTCCGCCCGCTTCCGCCACTTCCTCGCGGACGAGTTCAAGGTCTCGGTGGAGGACGTCACCGCCTTCGTGCTCGGCGGCCACGGCGATGACATGGTGCCGCTGGTGCGCTACTCCACCGTGGCCGGCGTGCCGCTGCCCGACCTGGTCAAGCTCGGCTGGACCACACAGGAAAAGCTCGACGCCATGGTCGAGCGCACCCGTAAAGGGGGCGGCGAGATCGTCAACCTGCTCAAGACCGGCTCGGCCTTCTACGCCCCGGCGGCGTCGGCCATCGCCATGGCCGAGAGCTACCTGCGCGACAAGCGCCGGGTGCTGCCCTGCGCCGCCCATCTCTCCGGCGAATACGGCATCGACGGCATGTACGTCGGCGTGCCGATCGTCATCGGCGCAAACGGCGTCGAGCGCATCCTCGAGGTGGAGTTCACGCCCGACGAGAAGGCGATGTTCGACAAGTCGGTGGGCGCGGTAAAGACGCTGCTCGAGGCGTGCAAGGGCATCAATCCGGCATTGGCGTGACAATGGGCGAATAGCGAATAGTGAGTGGCGAATAGCAGGTTTCAGGCTCGCCGATCCGCTTCCTCGATGACTATTCCCTATTCGCTACTCCCTATTCGCCCCATCCAAAAGAGGTTGCGATGAACATCCACGAATACCAGGCCAAGGCGGTGCTCAAGGAATTCGGCCTGCCGGTCTCGCGCGGCGTTCCGATCTTCAAGGCCGAGGAGGCCGAGGCCGCCGCCAGGGAACTGGGCGGCCCGGTCTGGGTGGTGAAGTCGCAGATCCATGCGGGCGGGCGCGGCAAGGGCACGTTCAAGGGCGCGCCGGCCGGGGCCAAGGGCGGCGTGCGCGTCACCAAGTCCATCGACGAGGTCAAGCAGTTTGCCGGCGAAATGCTCGGCGAGACCCTGGTGACGATCCAGACCGGCGAGGCCGGCAAGCAGGTCAACCGCCTCTACATCGAGGAGGGCGCCCAGATCGAGGCGGAGTTCTACCTCTCGATGCTGGTGGACCGCGAGACCGGCAAGGTCGCCTTCGTGGTCTCCACCGAGGGCGGCATGGACATCGAGACGGTGGCCCACGAGACGCCGGAGAAGATCGTCACCTTCTCGGTCGATCCGGCCACCGGCGTGATGCCCCACCACGGTCGCCTCGTCGCCAAGACCCTCGGGCTCACCGGCCCGCAGGCCAAGGAAGCGGGCGATCTCGTCACCAGGCTCTATACGGCGTTCACCGCCAAGGACATGAGCATGCTCGAGATCAACCCGCTGGTGCTCACCGGCGACGGTCATCTCAAATGCCTGGACGCCAAGATCTCGTTCGACTCCAACGCCCTCTACCGCCACCCCGACATCGTGGCCCTGCGCGACGAAACCGAGGAGGACGCCAAGGAGATCGAGGCCTCGAAATACGACCTCGCCTACATCGCCCTCGACGGCACCATCGGCTGCATGGTCAACGGCGCGGGCCTCGCCATGGCGACCCTCGACATCATCAAGCTCTACGGCGAGGAGCCGGCCAACTTCCTCGACGTCGGCGGCGGCGCGAGCGAGGAGAAGGTCACCGCGGCCTTCAAGATCATCACCGCCGACCCGCAGGTGAAGGGCATCCTCGTCAACATCTTCGGCGGGATCATGAAGTGCGACGTCATCGCCCGCGGCGTCATCGCTGCGGTGAAGGCGGTGGGCCTGCAGGTGCCGCTGGTGGTGCGCCTGGAGGGCACCAACGTCGAGCAGGGCAAGGACATCATCCGCAACTCGGGGCTGAACGTGATCTCGGCCGACGACCTCGACGACGCCGCCCAGAAGATCGTCGCCGCCGTGAAGAAGGGCTGAGAGTACCCATGTCCATCCTGATCGACGCGAACACCAAGGTCATCTGCCAGGGCTTCACCGGCAAGAACGGGACCTTCCATTCCGAGCAGGCCATCGCCTACGGCACCAAGATGGTCGGCGGCACCTCGCCTGGCAAAGGCGGTTCCAAGCACCTCAACCTGCCGGTCTTCGACACGGTGGCCGAGGCCCGCGAGGCTACGGGTGCGGATGCCTCCGTCGTCTACGTGCCGCCGCCGGGCGCGGCCGACGCCATCTGCGAGGCGATCCAGGCCGAGATCCCGCTGATCGTCTGCATCACGGAGGGCATCCCGGTGCTCGACATGGTGCGGGTCAAGCGCGCGCTGGAAGGCTCGAAGTCTCGCCTCGTCGGGCCGAACTGTCCCGGCATCGTCACGGCGGGCGAGTGCAAGATCGGCATCATGCCGGCTAACATCTTCAAGCGCGGCTCGGTGGGCATCGTCTCGCGCTCGGGCACCCTGACCTACGAGGCCGTGTTCCAGACCTCGAACGCGGGGCTCGGCCAGACCACGGCGGTGGGTATCGGCGGCGATCCGGTCAAGGGCACCGAGTTCATCGCCATGCTCGAACTGTTCCTTGCCGACGACAGGACCGAATCGATCGTGATGATCGGCGAGATCGGCGGCTCGGCCGAGGAGGAAGCGGCGCAGTTCCTCGCCGACGAGGCCAAGCGCGGCCGCAAGAAACCGATGGTCGGCTTCATCGCGGGGCGCACCGCGCCTCCGGGCCGGCGCATGGGGCACGCCGGCGCCATCATCTCCGGCGGCAAGGGCGGCGCCGAGGACAAGATCGCCGCCATGGAAGCGGCCGGCATCCGGGTCTCGCCCTCGCCGGCCCGCCTCGGTTCGACCCTCGTCGAGGTGCTGAAGGGTTGAGGCCGCGTTTGCGGTGCGGTGCATTCCGGTGCGCCGCACCTATATGAAGATGGCGATGCTGGGTTGAGCCCTGCATCGATCGACAACCCGGGTCGGGGCCGACCCGGACGAGGGCCCGAGGGGCGGGCTCTCCAGCGGCAGGATGAACGACCGATGGCACGGATGGACGCGAACGACACGGCGCTCGGGACTTCCTTCCTCACCGGCGGCAACGCCGCCTACATCGAGGCCCTGCAGGCGGACTATTTCCGCGATCCGGCCTCGGTGGATCCGGCCTGGGCCGCGTTCTTCAAGTCGCTGGGCGACGACAGGGCGCTGGCCGAGAAGAACGCCGCCGGCGCATCCTGGGAGAAGCCGCACTGGCCGGTGCAGGCCAACGGCGAGATCGTCTCGGCGCTGGACGGCAACTGGGCCACGGTCGAGAAGGCGATCGGCGACAAGATCCGCGCCAAATCCGACACGGCGAAGGTGGAGCCCAAGGCCGCCAACGGGGCCGCGGCCCCGGCCGCCAGCGCCGCCTCCATCGAGCAGGCGACCAAGGATTCCGTGCGCGCGATCATGCTGATCCGCGCCTACCGCATGCGTGGCCATCTCCACGCCAAGCTCGACCCCCTCGGCCTCGCCCAGCGCGGCGACCAGGCCGAGCTGCACCCCCAGCACTACGGTTTCGAGGAGGCGGATTGGGACCGCCCGATCTTCCTCGACAACGTGCTCGGCCTCGAATACGCGACCATCCGCGAGATCGTCGAGATCCTGGAGCGGACCTACTGCCAGACGCTCGGCGTCGAGTTCATGCACATCTCCGATCCCACCGAGAAGGCGTGGATCCAGGAGCGCATCGAGGGCCGGGGCAAGGAGATCTCGTTCACGCCCGAGGGCAAGCGCGCGATCCTCAACAAGCTGATCGAGGCCGAGGGCTTCGAGAAGTTCCTGGACCTCAAGTACACCGGCACCAAGCGCTTCGGCCTCGACGGCTCGGAATCGATGATCCCGGCCCTGGAGCAGATCATCAAGCGCGGCGGCGCGCTCGGCGTGAAGGAGATCGTCCTCGGCATGGCCCACCGCGGCCGGCTGAACGTGCTCACCAACGTGATGGCCAAGCCCTTCCGGGCGGTGTTCAACGAGTTCAAGGGCGGCTCGGCGAACCCGGCCGAGGTCGAGGGCTCGGGCGACGTGAAGTATCACCTCGGTGCCTCGTCCGACCGCACCTTCGACGACAACAACGTCCACCTCTCGCTCACCGCCAACCCGTCCCACCTCGAGATCGTCGATCCGGTGGTGCTGGGGAAGGTGCGCGCCAAGCAGGACCAGCGCGCCAAGCCGAACGTGCAGCGCACCAGCGTGATGCCGCTCCTCATCCACGGCGACGCCGCCTTCGCGGGCCAGGGCGTGGTGGCCGAGTGCCTCGGCCTGTCGGGCCTCAAGGGCCACCGCACCGGCGGCTCGATCCACTTCATCATCAACAACCAGATCGGCTTCACCACCGACCCGCGGTTCTCGCGCTCCTCGCCGTATCCGTCGGACGTCGCCAAGATGGTGGAGGCGCCGATCTTCCACTGCAACGGCGACGACCCCGAGGCGGTGACTTTCGCCGCCAAGATCGCCACCGAGTACCGCCAGAAGTTCGGCAAGCCGGTGGTCATCGACATGCTGTGCTACCGGCGCTTCGGCCACAACGAGGGCGACGAGCCGGCCTTCACCCAGCCCAAGATGTACCAGCGCATCCGCAAGCATCCGACCGCGCTGGAGACCTACGGCAAGCGTCTCGTCGCCGACGGCGTGATCACCGAGGAGCAGCTGGCCGAGCGCAAGGCGGCGTTCCGTGCCATCCTCGACGGCGAGCTCGAGGTCGCTGGCAACTACAAGGCCAACAAGGCCGATTGGCTCGACGGCCGCTGGTCCGGCTTCAAGGCGGTGCGCGAGGACGTGGACGATCCCCGCCGGGGCAAGACCAGCGTGCCGGCCGAGACGCTGCGCGAGATCGCCCAGCGCATCACCACGCCGCCGCCGGGCTTCCACCTCCACCGCACCATCCAGCGGTTCTTCGACAACCGCGCCAAGGCGGTGGAGACCGGCAAGGGGATCGACTGGGCCACCGCCGAGGCGCTGGCCTTCGGCTCGATGCTGATCGAGGGCCACCGCGTCCGCCTCTCGGGGCAGGACGTCGAGCGCGGCACCTTCTCGCAGCGCCACGCCGTGGTGATCGACCAGGAAAACGAGCAGCGCTACACCTCGCTGAACTCGATCCGCGAGGGCCAGGCCAGCCTCGAGGTCATCAACTCGATGCTCTCCGAGGAGGCGGTGCTCGGGTTCGAGTACGGCTACTCCCTGGCCGAGCCCAACGCCCTGGTGCTGTGGGAGGCGCAGTTCGGCGATTTCGCCAACGGCGCGCAGGTGGTGATCGACCAGTTCATCTCGAGCGGCGAGCGCAAGTGGCTGCGCATGTCGGGCCTGACCCTGCTGCTGCCGCACGGCTACGAGGGCCAGGGGCCGGAGCATTCCTCCGCCCGCCTGGAGCGCTTCCTGCAGATGTGCGCCGAGGACAACATGCAGGTCGCCAACGTGACCACGCCCTCGAACTACTTCCACATCCTGCGGCGCCAGCTCAACCGCGAGTTCCGCAAGCCGCTGGTGCTGATGACGCCCAAGTCCTTGCTGCGCCACAAGAAGGCGGTGTCGAACCTCGACATGCTGGCGGAGGGCTCGACCTTCCACCGCATCCTGTGGGACGATGCCCAGCACGAGCCGGACGGCATCAAGCTGGTGCGCGACGAGAAGATCCGCCGCGTCGTGCTGTGCTCGGGCAAGGTCTATTACGACCTGTTTGACGAGCGCGAGAAGCGCGGGCTCAGCGACGTCTACCTGATGCGCGTCGAGCAGCTCTACCCGTTCCCCCTGAAGGCGCTGGCCACGGAGATGGCCCGCTTCCGCAACGCCGAGGTGGTGTGGTGCCAGGAGGAACCCAAGAACATGGGTCCCTGGGCCTTCGTCGAGCCCTACCTCGAATGGGTGCTCGGCCAGGCCGGCGCCTCGGTGAAGCGCGCCCGCTACGTCGGCCGCCCGGCCTCGGCCTCCACCGCGGTGGGCCTGCTCTCCAAGCACCAGGCGCAGCTCGCGGCCTTCCTCAACGAGGCGCTGGCCGTCTGACGGCCGCGCCCTCTCCTTGTCAGGCCGCGCCCGCCGCGGCCCCAACCCTCCGGGGACGAAACCACATGGCAACCGACATCCTCGTCCCGACGCTCGGCGAATCCGTGAGCGAGGCCACGATCGGCCGCTGGTTCAAGAAGCCGGGCGACATCGTGGCGGCCGACGAGCCGCTGGTGGAACTCGAGACCGACAAGGTCACCCTCGAGGTCAACGCGCCGGCCGCCGGCGAACTCGGCGAGATCGTCGCCAAGGACGGTGAGACGGTGGAGCCCGGCGCCCTGCTCGGCTCGATCGTCGAGGCGGGGGCGGGCGGGGCCAAGCCCGCGCCGAAGAAGGCCGAGGCGAAGGCGACGGAGACCAAGGCGGAGTCCCGGTCCGAAGGCGCGAAGCCGGCCGATTCCGCGCCCGCCACCGAGTCCTCGGCCGGCTACGGCAACCACGGCGAGGGCGCATCGCCCGCCGCGCGCCCCTCAGGCGACAACGGCCCGGCGGTGGCCAAGATGGCGCGTGAATCCGGCATCGATCCCGCCACCCTCGCCGGCACCGGCAAGGACGGCCGCGTGACCAAGGGCGACATGATCGATGCCACGGCCAAGGGGCCGACCCCCGCCGCGGCGCCGGCCCGCGAGGCCAAGGCTCCTCCGGCGCCGCGTCCGGCCTCGAAGCCCGACGACGCCGCGCGCGAAGAGCGCGTGAAGATGTCCAAGCTCCGCCAGACCATCGCCCGGCGCCTCAAGGACGCCCAGGACACGGCGGCGATGCTGACGACGTTCAACGACGTCGACATGGGCGCCGTGATGGCCCTGCGCGCTCAGTACAAGGACATGTTCGAGAAGAAGCACGGCACCAAGCTCGGCTTCATGGGCTTCTTCACCAAGGCGGTGATCGGCGCGCTCAAGGACGTGCCGGCGGTGAACGCCGAGATCGACGGGACCGACCTCGTCTACAAGAACTACTACCACATCGGCATCGCGGTCGGGACCGACAAGGGCCTCGTGGTGCCGGTGGTGCGCGACGCCGACGACCTCTCCATCGCCGGGATCGAGAAGACAATTGCCGGCTACGGGAAAAAGGCGCGCGACGGAAAGCTCTCCATCGACGAGATGCAGGGCGGCACCTTCACCATCACCAACGGCGGCATCTACGGCTCGCTGATGTCAACCCCGATCCTCAACGCGCCGCAGTCGGGCATCCTGGGCATGCACCGCATCGAGGAGCGCCCGGTCGTGCGAGCCGGCAAGATCGAGGCGCGGCCGATGATGTATCTCGCCCTCTCCTACGACCACCGCATCGTCGACGGGAAGGAGGCGGTGACCTTCCTGGTGCGGGTGAAGGAGGCGCTGGAGGATCCGGCCCGGCTCGTGCTGGATCTGTGACACGATGATGTCGGCGGCTGTTGCAATGGCAATCTCACCGGCCATGGCCGCCGACACGGATTTCCCTCCCGCAACATTGATTGTCGTGCTCATTCTCGATTCAGCCGCGATAGCTGCCCTCGTTTCCCCTGTTTTTCTCTTCTCGCAGTCGATCGTCCAAACACTTCGCCGCTCCGCGGGATGAGGCGTGTGTGTGTCAGCCGAGAGGTTCGTTCGTCCATCCCGAGCCGTACGAGGGGCATGACGGATGCCGGTCGTTGCGAAGGTGGATGGTGTCCGCATCATGTTCTACGCGAACGAACACCCGCCGCCTCATTTTCATGCCGAAATCGCCGAGCATCGGGCCGTCATCGACATCGCAAGCCTCACGGTGACAGAAGGGTTTCTTCCGATTGCAAAACGACGGACAATTCTGGACTGGGCTGCGTCGCGACAACGCCAATTGAGCCTCGCTTTCGTTCGGGCGACAGCACATGAGAAAGTTGAGCCGATCGCATGAAGAAGCTGCCTCGGGTCGCAACCGCCGAGCCCGTCATCCATGGTGTGCTCAAGCTGATCTTCCTGGACGGCTATGAAGGCGTCATCGATCTTCGTCCGCTCATCGCCCGCGGCAAGGTGTTCACCTGGCTGCAGAACCCTGAGAATTTCTCGGGCGTGCGCGTCGACGAGTACGGGCACTCCATCTCGTGGACGGACGAGAGCGGTTACACCCTCGACTTCGGAGCCGACTCGCTGAGGCGAGACTGCGAGCGTCAGGCCGAGATCCACAAGCTGATGGTCGGGTGATCCCGACCGTGCTGCCGAATGGTTCGTCCACGAGCCATACCGATTCTGCCGAACCGTGATGCCGGGCTGCAAAACGCGGTGGTCGCCCGATGTCGCGACAGCTGTTGAAGGAAGACCATGTCCTACGATCTCGTCGTCATCGGCACCGGCCCCGGCGGTTACGTCTGCGCCATTCGCGCCGCGCAGCTCGGCCTGAAGACGGCGGTGGTGGAAAAGCGGGCGACGCATGGCGGCACCTGCCTCAACGTCGGCTGCATCCCGTCCAAGGCCCTTCTCCACGCCTCGGAGGCGTTCGAGGAGGCGGGTACGCATTTCGCCGACATGGGCGTGATCGTGAATGCCCCCAAGCTCGACCTCGCCAAGATGATGGCGTTCAAGCAGGACGGCGTCGACGGCAACACCAAGGGCGTCGAATATCTGCTCAAGAAGAACGGCATCGACACCTATCGCGGCATCGGCCGGCTGGCGGGTGCCGGCCGGGTCGAGGTGCTGTCGGAGGACGGCGGCAACCGGATGCTGGAGACCAAGAACGTGGTCATCGCCACGGGCTCGGACGTGACGCGGCTGCCCGGCGTCACCATCGACGAGACGGTGGTGGTCTCCTCCACCGGCGCCCTCGACCTCAAGAGCGTGCCGGGCAAGCTCCTCATCATCGGTGCCGGCGTCATCGGCCTCGAACTCGGCTCGGTCTGGCGGCGGCTGGGCTCCGACGTCACGGTGGTCGAATACCTCGACCGGATCCTGCCGGGCATGGACGGCGAAACCGCCAAGCAGTTCCAGCGCATCCTGGGCAAGCAGGGCATCGCCTTCAAGCTGTCCTCGAAGGTCACCGGCGTCGAGGTCGCGGCCGGGGCGGCGGCGGTCACCGTGGAGCCGGCCGCCGGCGGCGAGCCCGAGACCCTGGCGGCCGACGTGGTGCTGGTGGCGGTGGGGCGGGTGCCCTACACCGAGGGCCTCGGCCTCGACACGGTGGGGGTCGGCCTCGACAACAAGGGCCGTATCCAGACCGACAGCCACTACGCCACCAACGTCACCGGCATCTACGCCATCGGCGACGTCATCAGTGGGCCGATGCTGGCTCACAAGGCCGAGGACGAAGGCGTGGCGGTGGCCGAACTCCTCGCCGGCCAATCGGGCCACGTGAACTACGGCGTCATCCCCAACGTGGTCTACACCTATCCGGAGGTCGCCTCAGTGGGGAAGACCGAGGAGGAGCTGAAGAAGGACGGGATCGGCTACAACACCGGCAAGTTCCCCTTCACGGCCAACGGCCGCGCCAAGGTCAACCACACCACCGACGGCTTCGTGAAGATCCTGGCCGACGCCAGGACCGACCGGGTGCTAGGCGTCCACATCGTCGGGGCGGATGCCGGCAACCTCATCGCCGAGGTGGCGGTGGCGATGGAGTTCGGGGCGAGCGCCGAGGACGTGGCCCGCACCTGCCACGCCCACCCGACGCTCACCGAGGCGGTCAAGGAAGCGGCCCTGGCGGTGGGCAAGCGGGCGATCCACATCTGAGAGTGCCGCTCGACCGCCGGCTTCCGTCGCAGGACCGCCGGCCACCCTCGCGGAACCCGCATCGTGCCCTATGAGCTGCATGACTGGCCCACCATCCTGGGGCGCGGCGAGTTCGTCCGCCTCGCCCTGGAGGAGGCCGGTGCCGCCTATGTGGACGTCGCCCGCTGCGACGAGGCGGAAGGCGGCGGGCTCGGCGCGTTGGTAGCGCGGCTGCAGGACCCCACGGTCGCACGCCCGTCCTTCGCCCTCCCCGTCCTGAAGGACGGGACGGTGACTATCGGCCAGACCGCGGCGATCCTGCTCTATCTCGGGCCCCGCCTCGGGCTGGTGCCGAAGTCGGAGGCCGACCGACTCTGGACGCACCAGATCCAGCTCACCGTCGCCGACATGGTGACGGAGGCCCACGACACCCATCACCCGATCGCCGTCGGCCTCGCCTACGAGGACCAGAGGCCGGAGGCCCTGCGGCGGGCCGAACACTTCCGCCGCGAGCGCATCCCGGAATTCTTCGCCTGGTTCGAGCACCTGCTCGCCCGCAACGGCGGCCGTCACCTCGTCGGACGCGCGCTCACCTATGCCGACCTGTCGCTGTTCCAGCTGGTGGAGGGCCTGCTCTACGCCTTCCCTCGCGCCGCCCGCGCCGAACTCCGCGAGAGCCCGCACCTGAGCGCGCTCCACGCCGCGGTTCCCGCGCGCCCGCGGATCGCCGCTTATCTCGCCGGACCGCGTCGGATTCCGTTCAACGAGAACGGGATCTTTCGGCGCTACCCGGAGCTGGACGGATAGGCGCCGTGCCGGCCCGCGGGTGCGCCGCGTCGAACGCCTCCATCAGGCGGGCGGCATCGACCCGCGTGTAGAGCTGGGTCGTCGAGAGCGAGGCGTGGCCGAGCAGCTCCTGGATCGCCCGCAACTCGCCCTGGCGGCCGAGCAGGTGGGTCGCGAAGGAGTGGCGCAGGGCGTGCGGCGTGGCGCTGTCGGGAAGGCCGAGGCCGGCCCGCATCGCGGCCACCGCATATTGGATGATCCGCGGCGACAGCGGCCCGCCCCTCGCCCCCACGAACAGCGGCCCCTCGCCGGGCAGCGGGTGCGGGCAGGCGGCGAGGTAGGCGGCCACCGCCTCGGCCACCACCGGCAGCACCGGCACCATCCGCTGCTTGTCGCCCTTGCCGGTCACCGTCACGGCGTCGATGCCGGGCACCGGCGCATCGCGCCGCGCCAGGCCGAGGGCCTCGGAGATGCGAAGACCCGAGCCGTAGAGGAGCGCCAAGACGGCGGCGTCGCGGGCGAGGATCCAGGGTTCGCGGGTCTCGCCGGCCCGCACATCGGCTCCGGTCATGGCGCGGGCCGCCGCGATCGGGATCGGCCGGGGCAGGCGCCGCTCGACCTTGGGCGACCGCACGGCACCGAGCGCCGCCACGGTGCCGTGACCGTCGCGTTCCAGATGTCGCGCGAACGAGCGCAAGCCCGCCAGGGCCCGCATCAGCGAGCGCCCGCCGACGCCCTCGGCGCGCCGCGCGGCCATGAAGGCGCGCAGGTCGCGGGGTTTCAGGGCGACGAGGTCGGCGATCCCCGGAGGGCCTTGCCGCCCCTGGAGATGGTGGAGGAACTGGCGCAGGTCGCGGCCATAGGCCTCGACGGTGTTGCCGGCCATGCGGCGCTCTCGCTCCAGGCACTCCTGCCAGGCCCGTGCCGCCGTCCGCACGCCGGCGTCGCCCGGCCATCCCATCGCTTCGGTCCTCGGGGAGAGCGTCGTCGGGACCATGGAGACCCTGCCGGGCGAGGAACCACATCGGTCGAGACCGGCGGCCCCGCCGCGGCACGCTACGGTCGGGCGGGTTTACATCGGGTGTCCGGCTACGGTCCCTATGGCACTGCCGTCGACCGGCGCACCCGCATCGTCGTCTGACCGGGCGCACGACGCGCTTCTCACGCCGTATCGCTCCGGCTATGGACAGCGGGTCAAAAAACCGTCGACACCGACACGGTACGTCAGCACTGGACCGCATGACCCTTCAGCGCATCGTCTGCATCCGCCACGGCGAATCCACCTTCAACGCCGCCCATCGCGCCACCGGGCGCGACCCAGGGCACATCGATGCGCCGCTCACGACGCGCGGCCTGTCGCAGGTCGCGGCGGCGCGCCGGGCCCTGCACGACGTGCCCTTCGAGGTGGTGGTGACCTCGCCCCTCACCCGCGCCATCCAGACCACCGTGGGCCTGTTCGCCGAGCATCCGGCCCGGCCCGAGATCCTGGTGGAGGTGCTGCACCGCGAGTGCCAGGAGAGCAGCTGCGACGTCGGCCGCGCCGCCTCGCTGATCGCCGCCGAGTTTCCCGACATCCGGGTCGACCACCTGCCGGAGACCTGGTGGTACGCGGAGGGCGAGCCGCATCCCAGCGGGTTCCACATCGAGCCGCGCACCGTCTTCGACGCCCGCGTCGCCGCATTCCGGGACTGGCTCGCCGCCCGGCCGGAGCGCACGATCGCGGTGGTCGGGCACGGGACGTTCTTCTTCCACCTCACCGGGGTCTGGCTCGACAACTGCGAGACCGTCGAACTGGACCTGGCGAGCGCCCCCGCCCTGTCCTGAGGCCGGCGTCAGCCGGCCGCGATCCTGCCCGCGATCCTGGCCGCATCCAGCCGTTCGCGCGCGCGCAACGGGTCGATGTCGCCCGCCTGCCGACCGATGAGCAGGGCCTCGTCGAGGATCGTCATGGCACTCGTCCAGGTGCCTGGCGAGAAGGGAGCCGCAGCCGCGGCGACATCGGCGGCACAGCGCGCATCGCCAGCCGACCGCACCGCCGCGGCGGCGGCGCGGGCCACCGCCGAGGCCAGCGCACCGCGCCGCCACTCGCCCCGTTCCGAGTCGCCTTGAGCCGCCGCACCGCCGCGCCATTCGGCCGCCCGTGCCGCCGAGACGGCGGCGTCGAGATCCCGCACGTCGTCGCAGCGGGCGGCCAGATCCGAAAAGCCCGCCCGGTCGAGGAGCGGCGGCAGGATGCGGCGGATGCCCTCCAGCGCCAGGAAGGCGATGCGCCTGGCCTCGACGTCCGCCCCGTCCGCCGATCCCGACAGCCGCAGCACGAAGGCCATCAGCCGGGGCCGCTCCGCGTCGGGCATGGTGTCGTTGAGGCCCAGGGCATAGGCGGCCAGCGGCGGCGAGAAGCAGGGCGGGCAATCGGCGGACGAGCGGATGGCGCGGTAGGGCAGCCCGGCCGCCACCACCGCCGCCTCGTTGATGCAGGTGCCGCCATCGGGCCCCGGAAAATCGTGCGAGCCGGCCAGCAGCCGCCAGTCGAGGATGTGGTCGAAGCTCGCCGCCATGCCGTCCCGTTCCTGAGCCGTCCCGTCCCTGATCGCTCCGCAGCCTGCCACGTCGCGGGTGGGCTGGCGAGGGGGCGTTCTTCAGCGGACCCGGCATCGGCGGGCCCACGCCAGGTCCGCTTAGGGTCTTGGCGGGGAAGCAGGTTTTCGTCGGGATTCCGGCGACCGCCGACCCGAAACCCGCTCAGCCGCCGACGCCGACCGACAGGCCCGCGAGCATGGCGAGGCCCAGCACCAGCACGAAGGCTCCTGCCACCACCTCGAGGCCGGCGATGACCATGGCGCCGGTGGTGCCCCGCCCGCCGGCGAGGCGCAGGGCGAAGGCCTTGGCGAAGACCGCGAGGCTGGCCAGGACGCCGGTGGTCAGGGCGGTGCCCAGGGCCATGGCGAAGGTCGCCGCGATGCCGGCCGCGAGCATGCCCTGCGAGGCCGAGAACACCAGGATGAGGATGGCGCCTGCGCAGGGGCGCGAGCCCGCGGCCAGGACGACGCCCACGCGCGCCGACCAGCCGTCGAGGCGGCCGACGGCGGCGGCATCGTTGAGATGCACGTGTCCGCAATCCGGGGCGCAGGCGGCGGGGGACCCTCCCCGGACCACGGCGGCGAGGCGCCCGGCCTTGCGCCAGGTCATGGCGAGGCCGAGCAGGGCCACGAGGGCGAAGCTCACGGTCTCGATGGCGGTGCCGGCCCGGGTCAGGGTCGCGGCGGTGGCGCCGAGAAGCAGGGTCCCGATCCCGACGATGGCGATGGCGACGAGGGCCTGGAGCAGGGCGGCGGCCGCACTCAGGGTGAAGCCGCGCAGGAGCGCCCGCTCGCCCGCCAGGAGATAGCCGGCGATCACCGCCTTGCCGTGGCCCGGCCCGGCGGCATGGAAGACGCCGTAGCCGAAGCCCAGGGCCAGCATGGGGCCGTAGCCGCCGCCCGCCCGGATCGCGGCGAGCGCGGTCTGGAGGCTGCGGGAGAAACTGGCCTGCAGGGCGAGGATCCAGCCGCCGAGCCCGGTCGCGGTCGGTGCGGCCTCGCGCAGTCCCATGCCGAAGGGCGAGCGGGCCGGCGCGGGGGCGGCGACGGGTGCGAGCAGGAACGACAGGCCGGCGAGGACGAGGCCCGCGAGCAGGATCGCTCCGGCGGCGACCAGCAGCCGCGCGCCGAGCCGGGAGGGCTCCGGCACGGTGCCCGACGCGACCCCTACGGACATGCCACCAGGATCCGGTTGGCGAACTGCTCGCCATAGGTGGAGGCGTTGGTGAGTGCCTCGAAGAAGGCCTCCGACATGCCGGGCTTGGCGGCATTGGCCTGCGCCGGTGGCGCGGCATCGGATTTCGCGCGGGTGACGGTGATGGCGCAGCCGCCCGGCGCATCGGCGAGCCTGGCGACGTCGGCGGCATCCGACAGGCTGAAGGCCACGAAGTAGGTGGGGTCGTAGACCTCCAGTGCCGCGACGCCGCGCCCCTGCGCCGCGGGGCTCTTGAGCGGCAGGAGGAAGCTCAGGGTGAGCTTATCGCCCTCCATCGCCATCCGCGGTTCGGCGGGCTCGGCGAAGGGCTGGTCCTTGCCCGCCACCTTGAGCTTGGTGAAGTAGCCGAACTCGGCGAGGTTGGTGGTGTTCTCGGTGGCGAGCCCGGCCAGTTCCTCCGGGCTGAGCTTGCCGTCGCCGTTGGTGTCGAGCCCCTGCGTCACGAAGGCCGAGTAGGACGCATCGAAGGTCCAGGCATGGCGGATGCCGGTGACGCGACCGCCGGGGCCGTAGGCGACCTGCGCCTTGGCGGTGATCCAGACATGGGGATGGGCCTGCGCGGTGCCGGGCAGGGCGAGCGCGAGGGCGAGCGCGAGGAGGGGGAGCGAGGCGTTGGGCTTCATGTCGCTCGGCACGCTCGCGGCTCGTGGTTAACGCATCGTTATCGCCGGGCCATACGGCGGGCCGGCAACCCCGTGGTCTCGTTTCACTGGGGCGAAAGCGAGGCGTCGCCGTGGCCGCAGGGTCGTCGACGACAAAAGCCCGGCCGCGTCGGCGGCCGGGCTCTTCTTCGGGCATCGCGGCGGGCGGCCCGCGCCGGAGGCGCGTCAATCGTTCGCGATGTCGGCCGCGGCCACCTCGACCCGGTCGCCGCGCCGGGAGAACGCCACCGTGGCGTCGCGGCCGTCGGCACCGAGCGCGCCCGGCAGGGAGGGAGACAACAGGGATTGCGTGTTTAGGGGGTAACTCAATTTGCTTACAAATTGATCCATGACTATCCATCGCTCTTTGAGCTAAGATCTTCGATAAGCCTCTTGAACATGGATTTTATTTCTACCTCTTCTGCTGATGTTCCTTTTTCTAAGGCGTTAGGATCATCTTTAAATGCATCAGCTTCGGCTTGATTTTTATCTTTCTCTTCATCTTCGCGGTAGCTCGCTGCCCACGCTTTTTTAAGATCCTCGTAGCACCTGGGAAAATTACCATTCTCTGTTAACTCATTATGCATTGAGATAATTGGGATTTCGACTTTGTGATGCTCCATAAAACTATGCAAATAATTCCTTAAGCCGATATGCTCGGCAAAACCTGAACCAGCAACCGTGCGTTCGAGTGCCTCGAGCTCGCGGCGTTTTACTGATCTTTCTGTTTGAATCGTAATGATTGGATAGGGAGTTCCGCCAATAACGCCCTTCAATGATTCTCTGCCTCGAAAAGTAAAGTGACAGTCTATAAGATTCCTTTGTCTTAAGAGCGTAAGTAGCCATGCTAAGTCAATGGAGAGCGCCAGCTCATGTGTTTGGGCAAATTTTGATATGCGAAATCCAGTATCTATTTGTTTGCCAAGAAAGTCATAATTGCCCGGCCTTACATCCGCCTGTAGCTCGTCCGCTTCGTACAGTTGTCCGCCGACTTCCGCGATGGATGCATCTTGGGGTGCTCTGCTGGCGGATACTATAGTTACGTTCGGTGCGGGAAAGGAGGCAATCCACGCACACCCCTTAACATCAAGCTCGCTTTCAAGCGAGTTTATTGACTCGCCATACGTTGCCAAAGCTTTGATGAACGCACGAATACAGCACGCCAAGTGCTCAAGACAATCAATTTTCACACAAAATATTATTTCGTCGCCAACAGTCTTCCAAACCTGTGGAGAGTAGTTTTTATATACATCCGACCCGTCTAAAACACTAAGAAATTCATGAAAGTGGCCTGAAAGTATTTGAGGAAATAGACGATAAAAATTTTTTGTCCTATTAAGCCAAGTTGGATATGGCTCGTTTGGCAGTCGAGCATCTCCATTTTTGGCTTTAAATGCTGTCGACCCAACTAGGTCGACAGACATAAACAAACGAACTCGGTACGCAGGACAGTCTTTGCTCAAAACTAAAGTCCGAGTGATTGCGCGCGGATTTCAGCAGCCTTTGTGCTAACTCCAAATTCTATAGCAGTTACTTTTATAGAATTAAGGTTTGATTGGTATGCTGCTTTAAAATCTTTCGACGGCATCAGAAATGCTGCTGCAAACCAATTTGCTTCCCACTCAGCGCGGCGCAAATCTTCATTTTTTTCATCGACCCATCTGGTCGCTATCATAACAGCGCCCCTATTCGACACCGTAGCAAGAGGATAATGAAGAAATAGGTGGCCTAATTCGTGGGCAATTGTAAATCTATCTCTCACTACAGAGGTAATGCTTGGAAGAAATATAGTGAAATCACTCAATCCGCGAACTACGATTGACTCAGGTAGTTTGTCCGCAGACAGATCTGCCGTTTTATATTCTACTCGCCCTCCTAACCGCACCACCAGCGGCTCTATAGCATCGCTGTGCTTAAATTTTAGATGTGCAGCAACATCCTCAGCGAAAGCATAAACTTTCGCTTTAAGCATTCGAGTAGGAACTGGCTCCACAGGCTTCACTTTTCTACCCGCAAAAACACAGACGTAAGTGACTGCACGTCACCAAATAGAACATAGGGGGAACGATTCGTTTTTCCACAGCGTTCGTGATTTTCTACATCACATTGTCGCAGTCGGTGTGAAACGGAGTGCGATTTAGCACATATCCACAGCAGTATTGAATTCTGTTCCTATGCCAACAAAGAAGTTTCTGGGTGAGGCTGCAAAATGCCCTCACCGCATAGCTTGCCCGATCCGCCGCAGAGTTATGCGCTCACGGAAGGCGCCGCCCTAATCGCGCTTGGTCAGGGCGGCGATCTCCGCCTCCTCGAGCGCGGTCAGGCGCTCGGGGGTTGCCGCCACCGCCCGTCGCCTCGCCAAGCGCCAGATCCCGAAGGCGCCGAGCCCGAGCACGAGGATCGGGGTCAGCCACAGGAGCAGGGTGTGGAGGGCGAGGACCGGGCGCAGCAGCACATATTCGCCGTAGCGGCCGACCACGTAGTCGCGCACCTGGGTGTCGTCGTCGCCGGCCTTGAGGCGCTCGCGCACGATGAGGCGCAGGTCGCGGGCCAGCGGCGCATCGGAATCGTCGATCGACTGGTTCTGGCAGACGAGGCAGCGCAGGCCCGAGGAGATGTCGCGGGCCCGCGATTCCATCCGCGGGTCGCTCAGCACCTCGTCGGGCTGGACGGCATGGGCGCCGCCCGCGAGCAGCGCGAGGCCGAGGCCGAGCACGGGGAGGCGCAGCGTCCTCATTCCGCCGGCACCGCAGTCGGAGGCAGCGGCCGCGCCTTGGCCTTGGCCGGGGCCCCCACCCGCATCCGCCGGTCGGTGATGGAGACCGCACCGCCCAGCGCCATCACCACCGCGCCGAGCCAGATCAGCAGCACGAGGGGCTTGTAGTAGAGGCGCAGGCCGATGCTGCCGTCGGCCATGACCTCGCCGATGCTGGCGTAGACCTGGCTGGCGCCCACCGTCAGCAGGCCGGATTCCGTCACCGTCATCTTGCGGCTCGGGTAGAACCGCTTGCCGGTCTCGAGGGTGCCGACCTTGTCCCCGTTCAGGGTGCGGATGGTGAGGAAGGCGGCCGTCTCCTCGAAGTTCTCGCCGGTCTTCGGCCCGACCCGCTCGAGGGTGGCGCTGTAGGGGCCCGAGGCCAGCGACTGGCCCGGCTTGACCACCGAGAGGCCTTCCGTCGCCCAGCCCTGGGCGGCGATGCCGAGCACGACGATGCCGACGCCGGCATGGGCCAGGGCCGTTCCCCAGGACGAACGCGGCAGGCCGATCGCCCGGCGCATCACGTCGGCCGGCTTCGAGGAGCGCGAGTTACCGTAGCCGCGGGCCCGCGACACGATCTCCATGATCGAGCCCAGCACGAGGTAGGCGCCGAGCCCGATGCCGATGGGGGCCATCACCGGTCCGCCCCAGGTCAGCGCCATGGCGGCGAGGCCGACCACGAGGGCGAGGCCCAGCGCCGCGAACAGGCGCTGGCTGGCGGCGTGGACGTCGCCGCGCTTCCACGCGAGGGTCTGGCCGAAGGGCACGATCAGCAGGAGCGGGATCGCGATCGGCACGAAGGTGTAGTTGAAGAAGGGCGGTCCCACCGAGATCTTCTCGCCGGTCAGCATCTCCAGGAGCAGCGGATAGAGCGTGCCCACGAACACGGTGGCGCAGCCGGCGGCCAGGAACAGGTTGTTCATCACCAGGGCGCCCTCGCGGGAGATCGGTGCGAACAGGCCGCCCTGGCGGAGCATCGGCGCCCGCCAGGCGAACAGCGCCAGCGACCCGCCCACGAACAGGATCAGGATGGCGAGGATGAACACGCCCCGGGTCGGGTCGGTGGCGAAGGTGTGCACCGAGGTCAGCACGCCCGAGCGCACGATGAAGGTGCCCAGCAGCGACAGCGAGAAGGTGAGGATGGCCAGCAGCACCGTCCAGACCTTGAGGGCGTCGCGCTTCTCCATCACCACGGTGGAGTGCAGGAGCGCGGTGCCGGCGAGCCAGGGCATCAGCGAGGCGTTCTCGACCGGGTCCCAGAACCACCAGCCGCCCCAGCCGAGCTCGTAATAGGCCCAGTACGAGCCCATCGCGATGCCGAGCGTCAGGAAGCTCCAGGCGGTGAGCGTCCAGGGCCGCACCGCCCGTGCCCAGACCGCGTCGATGCGCCCGTCGATGAGCGCGGCGATGGCGAAGGCGAAGGTGATCGAGAACCCGACGTAGCCGACGTAGAGCAGCGGCGGATGCACCGCGAGGCCGAAGTCCTGCAGCAGCGGGTTGAGGTCGTTGCCCTCGAGGGGGGCCGGGTTGACCCGGTTGAACGGATTCGAGGTCGTGATGATGAACAGCACGAACACGAAGGTCACGAGGCCCTGGACGGCGAGCGTGTTGGCGCGCAGCACCGCCGGCACCGACTCCTTGGCCACCGCCACCAGCGCCCCGAACAGGGCGAGGATGAGGACCCAGAGCAGCATCGAGCCCTCGTGGTTCCCCCAGACGCCGGAGATCTTGTAGAGGAAGGGCTTGGTCGTGTGCGAGTTCTCGACCACGTTCTGGACGGAGAAGTCCGAGGTCGCGTGGGCGTAGGTGAGCGCCGCGAACGAGAACAGGATGCAGCCGAACGCCCCGAGGGCGGCCGGCGTCGCCACGGCGCGCATGGCCGCGTCGCCCGAACGGGCGGCCCAGATCGGGATCACGATCTGGACGAGGGAGAGCGCCAGCGCCAGCGCCAGCGCGAAATGGCCGACCTCGATCAGCAAGGGTGCCTCTCCTTTCGCGGAAGGGACTGCGTCATCGTTCGGTGCGCGGGCCGAGGGTGGCTTCGCCGGCCGGTGCGGCCTTGGTGGCGGAAGCCGGGCCGTTGCCGGAGGCCGGCTTGGCGCCGCCCTCCTGCCAGCGTCCCTGCGCCTTGAGGGCGTCGGCGACCTCGCGCGGCATGTAGGATTCGTCGTGCTTGGCGAGCACGGTGTCGGCCTTGAAGATGCCGCCGGGGATCAGCGTTCCCTCGGCGACGACGCCCTGGCCCTCGCGGAACAGGTCCGGGAGCAGGCCGCGATACTGCACCGCCACCGTGGCGTTGGTGTCGGTGACCGTGAAGTCGACGGTCTGGTCCGGCCCGCGCTTCAGGGTCCCGTCCTGCACGAGGCCGCCGAGGCGGAACCGGGTGCCGGGGGCGACGCCGTTCTGCGCGACCTCGGTGGGCGAGCGGAAGAACACGATCGACCCGCTCATGGCCGACAGGATCAGGCCCAGCGCGAGGGCGAGCACGCCGCCGCACACGGCAATCATGATCAGGCGGCGGCTCTTTCGGGTCACGTTGTCGTCCCGTGCTGTTTCAGGCTCGCCTGGTCGATCTTGCCGGAGCGCTGCGGAGCGTCGCCGCCGCGCCCCGTCCATCTTTGTCTTTGGCGTAACACCGATGTCGACCGCCGGGCCGCGAGGGTCAAGGCCCGCGGGCGGGACCGATTGTCAGGGGGTGGTGGCCTGACGCGGCTCGGACCCATGCAACTCGAGCTCCTTGGCGAGGAGATCGAGGCGTCCCACCGAGGACGGATCGGGGCTCAGCGCCATGCGCGCGCGGTCGAGGGCCTGGGCGGCCTGCTTGCGCTCGCCCAGCGCCGCGTAGGAGCGCACCAGCCGCAACCAGTCGTCGAGGCTGCCGCCCTTGGCCGCGAGGCGCCGATCGAGGGCGGCGACCATGCCGCGGATGGCCGCGTCGCGCTCGGCCGCCGGCATCGCCTTGACCGCGGCGATGGCGGCCTCCGTGTCGGCATTGGCCGCGGGTGCGCCGGGGGCCTGCGAGGCCTTGCCGGGAGCGCCGTTGGCGGGCGACGCCTTCTCCGGCGAGGGTCTGCCCGGCGGTGCGGGTTTGGCGAGGTCGAGTTCGCTCGCCAGGGCTTCGACCCGGGCGAGGCCGTCGGCGTCCTGCGCCAGGCCGGCGCGGGCGCGGGCCAGGGCGGCCACCGCCTTCTCGCGCTCGCCCAGCACCCCGTAGGAGCGCAGCAGCCGCACCCATTCCTCGGCGGTGCCGCCCTTGGCGGCGAGGCGCTGGTCGAGGCCGTCGACCATGCCGCGGATGGCCGCGTCCCGGGCCTCGGGCGGCATCGCCTGGGGCGAGGCCGCCGGCGGCGAGGTCGACGGGGGAACCGCCGCCGTCGCGGCGGGGGACGACGGGGCCGGCTCGCCCTTCAGGCGGGCGAGGTTCTCGCGCACCAGGGGCAGCCACGAGGCGTCGGCCGGCGCGCTCTCGATCATCTGGGTGAGCCGGTCGACGGCGCCGGGCACGTCGCCGCTCAGCTCGGCCGCGCGGGCGAGGTAGAACCGGGGCTTGGGGGCGGCGGGGTCGAGGCCGGCCGCCCGTTCGAAGACGGCGCGGGACTCGGGCGAGATCGCACCGTTGCCGGCGGCCACCATGGCCTCGCCGAGGTCGGAGAGCCGGTCGGGCGTCTCGCCGAGGATGCGGTTGGCCATCTCGTAGGCGCGCACCGCGTCGTCGAACCGGCCCATGCGCATGTAGACCGGGGCGAGCACCTGCCAGCCGCGGCCGTCCTTGGGATCGCTGGCGAGGCGCGCCTCGATCTGGCCGACGGCCTTCAGGAGGTCCTGGTCGCCGGTCCGCCCGGCCTGGCGCTCGGCGGCGGTCTGAGCCGGCAGGTGCGGCGACCCGTAGATGCCGTAGGCGATCAGCGCCACCAGCGGGATGGTCGAGAGCGCGAAGGCGGAGGCCGCCCGGCGCTGGCGCAGGGCCGGTTCGGCGATGCCGCCGGCGGCCTTGGGGCCTCCGTCGCGGTTGGCGCGTAGCAGCCGGCGCGCCGCCTCGGTGCGGGCGGCCTCGGCTTCGGCCGGTGCGATCAGGCCGCGCGCGAGGTCGCGGTCGATCTCGCGCAGCTGGTCCTCGTAGAAGCCGGTCTGGGTCGCCAGGGCGTCTCCCTCGGGAGAGCCGGCGACCGCCCTCGTTCGGCGGGACATCGGCCAGAGCAGGCTAAGCACGGCAAGTCCCGTCATGAACGCCAGAATGAACCAAATCGCCGTCATCACACCCCGGTCGTTCGCGAGATTAAACTAGATAAAGGCGCCGGTCCGCACGACCTGACCGCACGGTGACACGGTGTCACGTAACCGCCAACGGTCAAGCATGGCTCGACGAGGCCGGCGCGTCGCCGGGCACTTCGATCACCGCCCTCAGGCCGCCGAGCCCCGCCTCCTCCAGGCGGAAGCGGCCGCGGTAGAGGGTGGCGAGGTCGGCCACGATCGACAGGCCGAGGCCCGATCCGGGCTTGGTCTCGTCGAGGCGCCGGCCACGGCCGATCACCGCCTTGCGATCGTCGGGCGACAGACCGGGGCCGTCGTCCTCCACCGCCACGAGGAGGTGGGGATAGGCGTCCTGGTCCACCGCCTCGGCGCGGATCGAGACCCGGCCTTCCGCCCATTTCGAGGCGTTGTCGACGAGGTTGCCCACCATCTCCTCGAAATCCTGGCGCTCGCCGCGAAAGCGCAGGCCCGGCGGCACGCTGACCTCGTAGGCGATGTCCTTGTCGCGGTAGATCTTGCCGAAGGTGCGCACCAGGGCCGCCAGCGCCGGCTCGACCTCGGTGGAGGTGCCGAGCGTGCCGGCGAGCGCCGCGGCGCGGGCGCGGTCGAGGTGGTAGTTGACCTGGTCGCGCATGATCGCGGCCTGCTCGCGGATCTTGGCGGCGATGTCGTCGGGCGCCTCGCTCGAGCCGACCTCGTTGACGATGATCGAGAGCGGCGTCTTCAGGGCGTGCGCCAGGTTGCCGACCTGGGTGCGGGCGCGCTCGAGGATCTCGCGGTTCGTCTCGATGAGCAGGTTCACCTCCCCCGTGAGCGGGGCGATGTCGCGCGGGTACTCGCCGCCGATGCGGTCGGACTCGCCCCGGCGGATCGCGCCGAGCGCATGGCGCAGCTTGGCCAGGGGGGCGAGGCCGAACCGGATCTGCAGGAGGGTGGTGAGCGCCAGCGACAGGCCGAGCAGGCCGAAGGTGACGACCAGGGAGAAGCGGAAGCGGCCGACGTCGTTCTCGATCTCGTCGGCGGGGCCGGCCACCCGCACGGTGTAGCGCCCCTCCTCGCCGAGATCGACGTCGCGCTCGATGATGCGCAGGGCGCGCTCGTCCTGGGCCCGGCCGTAGCCCTGGCGGATCTGGCCGACGCCGGCGGTGGAATCGGGCCGGCCGGCGGGCTTCAGGGGCACGCCGACCAGGGAGCGCGAGGTGCGCAGGTCGCGCGGCTTGGCGTCCGGCCGCCCGATCTGCCAGTACCAGCCCGACAGCGGCAGGTCGAAGCGCGGGTCGCTCAGCGTGAAGGAGCGGCTCTCGGGGTCGCTCGGCGCCACGAGGTCGGTGGCGAGGTTGTTGGCATAGACCAGGAGCCGGCTGTCGAAGGCGCGCTCGGTGTTTTCGCGGTAGAGCGTCGTGAGGATCCAGGCGGCGATGAGCAGGATCGCCGAACTCGCCAGCAGCGCCGAGGTGGCCAGGCGCACCGCGATGGAGCGCCGCTTGAGCGAGAACAGGGTGAGCGACAGGGCCATCCGGTCTTCCCAGGGCCTCCCAGCGGCCGGTGCTGCATCGTCCGGTGTCGCCTGGACCCGTGCGTGGTGCGCACCCATAGCGGAACGATCCCGCACCGACGAGCCCGGATGGGCCCTCAGGGTGCGCCGGGCGGCAGCGCGCGATACCGTTCGACCATCTGTGCCAGTCCCTCGTCGAGGTCGCGGCCCGGCGCCACCCCGAGTTCGCCGCGCAACCGCGCGACGTCGGCCTCGATCACGGCGGGGTCGCCCGGCGGCAGGGTCCGTTCGCCGAACCCGATGAGGTCGGCCCGGCCGGTCAGCGCCCCGATGCGCGCCAGGATCTCGCGCACCGGCACGGCGCGGCCCGATCCGACGTTGACCGGGCCTTCGAGGGCGGCGGCGAGGAGGGCGGCCAGCGCCTCGGCGGCGTCGTCGACGTGCAGGAAGTCGCGCCGCTGCAGGCCCTCGGTGGTGGGGATGCGCTCGCCGGCCAGGAGCCGGCGGATGGTGTCGCCGACGAGACGGCCGGGCTGCTCGCCGGGGCCGTAGAGATAAAAGAGCCGCCCCCAGGCGAAGGACAGGCCGGCCTCCCGCGCATAGGCCGCCAGGACGCGGCGCAGGCCGTCCTTGGCCGCCCCGTAGAGGGTGGCCGGCCGGCACGGGGTTCGGCTCTCAGACAGGCGCTCGGACCCCCATTCGTATTCGGCGCAGGTGCCCGCCGCCACGAGGCGACGGCCGCCGGCCTCGGCGAAGGCCTGGGCGAGGTCGAGGCTGGCCCCGACCCAGTCGAGGTTCTTCGGCGAGGTCCAATACGCCCCCGGCTCGGCGTACCAGGCGAGGTGCAGGAGGTGGGTCGGGCGGATGTCGGCCACCACCGCCCGGCGCTGGGCGGCATCGAGGAGATCGACCCGATGGCCGACGACGCCGGCAAGATCGACCGGATCCGGCCCGGCCGCATGGACGGTAAAGCCGCGCCGCACCAGCAGCGGCATCACCGACCGGCCGACGAAGCCCGATCCGCCCGTGACGAGGACGCGCCCGGTCACGGGGCCACCCAGTCGGGGTAGGCGAGGTCGCGGGGGGAGATGACGCTCACGGGCTCGGGCCAGGTCACGCGGATCGACGGGTCGTTCCAGCGCAGGCCCCGGGCGCTGGCGGCGACGTAAGGCACGTCGATCATGTAGAGGACCTCGGTTTCGTCGCGCAGGGCCTGGAAACCGTGGGCGAGGCCGGGGGGGATGTAGAGGGCGTGGCGGTTGCCCGCCGTCAGCTCGAGGCCGACGCTCTCGAAATAGGTCGGCGAACCGGGCCGCAGGTCGACGATCACGTCGTGGATCGCGCCCGCCGTGCAGCGCACGAGCTTGGTCTCGGCATGGGGCGGGACCGCGTAGTGCAGGCCGCGCACCGTCCCGCGCCTGGCGTTGTAGGACACGCTCGACTGGGCGAAGGCGCCGACCAGCCCGTGGGCGGCGAAGGTCTCGGCGCAGGCGGTGCGCGCGAAGAACCCGCGCTCGTCGGTCGCCGGCTCGGGCACGATGCGATAGGCCCCCGCCAGGGACAGCGCCTCGATCCGCATGCGGCTCAGGTCACGCTCAGGCGGGGGATCGCGGTCACGAAGCGACCGCCCCAGGCCCGGATGGCGGCCATCTGCTCCATCACCTCGTCGCGCAGGTTCCAGGGCAGGATCAGGACGTAGTCCGGCCGCCGCGCCAGCAGCGCCTCCGGCGAGACGATCGGGATGCGGCTGCCCGGCAGCAGCATGCCCTGCTTGTGCGGCGAGCGGTCGGCGACCGCGCCCACCAGTTCGGGGCCGATGCCGCAGTAGTTGAGGAAGGTGTTGCCCTTGGCCGCCGCGCCGTAGCCCAGCACGGTCTTGCCCTCGCGCCGCGCGGTGGCGAGGAAGGTCAGGGTCTCGCATTTGATGTCGATCACCGCCTCGGCGAAGGCGTCGTAGCCCGAGGCGTCGAACAGGCCGGCCGCGCGCTCGTCGGCCAGGACGCGCGCGACCGCGGGGCTCGCCGGATGGGCCGCGGCCGCATGGCAGGCGAAGACCCGCAGCGAGCCGCCGTGGGTCGGCCATTCCTCCACGTCGAACACCCGCAGGCCGCTGCGCGCGGCCAGATCCGCCACGACGCCCAGCGACAGGTACGAGAAGTGCTCGTGGTAGATCGTGTCGAACTGGCGCTCGGCGATCATCCGCAGGAGGTGCGGGAACTCGAAGGTCGCCACGCCGTCGGGCTTCAGGAGCGTCCGGAACCCGGTGAGGAAGCCGTGGAGGTCGGGCACATGCGCCAGCACGTTGTTGGCGGCGATGAGGTCCGCCTCGTGGCCGGCCGCCTTCAGGCGCGCGGCGGTCCTCTGCCCGAAGAAGGCGACCTCGGTGGGCACGCCGCGGTCCACCGCCGCCCTGGCGACGTTGGCGGCGGGCTCGACGCCGAGCACCGGGATGCCGGCGGCGACGAAGTATTGCAGCAGGTAGCCGTCGTTGCTGGCGACCTCGACGACCTTGGACCGGGCGGTCAGGCCCAGGCGGGCCTGCATCGCCCGGGCGTAGCGCTCGGCATGGGCGAGCCAGCCGGCGGAGAACCCCGAGAAATAGGCGTAGTCGGAGAAGATCGCCTCGGGCGTTTCGAACTCCTCGAGCTGGACGAGGAAGCAGGCCTCGCACAGGTAGGCCCGCAGGGGATGCACCCTCTCGCCGCGCCCCGCCGCATCGGCCGGCACGTAGGCGTTGGCGAGGGGCGACAGGCCGAGGTCGACCACGGTCCGGGTCAGGGGTGCGCCGCAGCCGCGGCAGTGGAGGCCGCTCATGCGCCGGCTCCGGCGGGAGCGCCGAGCGCCTCGTAATCGGCGATCTGGCCCTGCATCAGATCGAGGGCCGCCCGCCCGCCGGCGTCCTCCCGATACCAGCGCGCGGTCCAGTCCAGGGCCGTGTCCAGCGACAGGCGCCGGTCCCAGCCGAGCCCGGCCCGCGCCTTGGCGGAATCGACCTTGAGGGTGCCGGCCTCGTGGGGGTGCCCGGCCGTCGACACGTGCCAGGCCGCGCCCTCGCCCCAGCTCGCGGCCAACCGGTCGGCGATGGCCGAGACCGGGCGGCAATCCTCGTCCGCCGGCCCGAAGTTCCAGGCTTGCGCAAAGCGCCCGCCCTCGTCGCCGGCGAGCGCCTCGGCGAGGCGCAGGTAGCCGCTCAAGGGTTCGAGGACGTGCTGCCAGGGGCGGATCGCCCGGGGCGAGCGGATCTCCACCGATGCGCCCCGCGCAAAGCCGCGCATGATGTCCGGGATCAGGCGGTCGGGGGAGCGGTCGCCGCCGCCGATGACGTTGCCCGCCCGCGCGGTGCCGATCCGGGCCGGGTGGGCGCCGTTCGCGAAGAACGAGGCGCGGTAGGCGGCCGTGACCAGTTCGGCGCAGGCCTTCGAGGCGCTGTAGGGGTCGTGACCGCCCAAGGAGTCCGTCTCGCGATAGGCATGGGGCCACTCGCGGTTCTCGTAGGCCTTGTCGCTCGTCACCACCACCACGGCCCGCACGGTCGGACAGCTCCGGACGGCGTCGAGGAGGTTGACGGTCCCCATCACGTTGGTGGCGAAGGTGCCGACCGGGTCGCCGTAGGAGGGCCGCACCAGGGCCTGGGCCGCCATGTGGAGGACGACCTCGGGCCGCGCCGCCTCGAGGCAGGCCGCCACCGCCGCGCGGTCGCGGATGTCGACGAGGTGGGACGCGGCCGGGGGGAAGCCGATCGCCTCGAAGAGATGGGGCGTCGGCTCGGGGGCGAGGGCGAGCCCGGTCACCCGGGCCCCGAGACGGGCGAGCCACACGCTGAGCCAGGCGCCCTTGAAGCCGGTATGACCGGTCAGGACCACGCGGCGCCCGGACCAAAAGGCGGGGTCGGGGTTCGAGGCGGCGGGACGGTGGATCACTGGCAACCGCACGATGCTCCGGCTGGTTCGTCCGACCCGCCTCGCAGAGCCGGTCTCCAAAAATCGACCTCTAGAGCATCGGCTCGAAAAGAGGAGCCCGGTTCTCGCTGCGGTGCCGAAAAAGACCGGCGCCGACGGCGGCGCCGAGACGTTCAAGACTTCGTGAGGGGCTACCAAAGCTTCCAGGGGGCCGCACCCTGGGTCCATAACGCTTCGAGGTGGTTCTTGTCGCGCAGGGTGTCCATCGCGTGCCAGAACCCGTCATGGACGTAGGCCGACAACTGGTCCTCCCGCGCCAGGGTCTCCAGCGGGCCCTTCTCCCAGACGGTGGTGTCGCCCTCGATGAGGTCGATCACCTTGGGCGAGAGCACGAAGAAGCCGCCGTTGATCGCCACACCGTCGCCCACCGGCTTCTCGCGGAACCGGCGCACGCCGCCCCGGTCGAGCTCAAGGGCGCCGAAACGGCCCGGCGGCAGCACCGCCGTCAGCGTCGCCAGCCGCCCGCGCTCCCTGTGATAGGCGGCGAGCGCCGTGAGGTCCACGTCGGAGACCCCGTCGCCATAGGTCATGAAGAAGTCCTCGTCGCCGAGGTAGTCCCGCACCCGTTTGAGGCGGCCGCCGGTCATCGTCTCCGGGCCCGTCTCGATCAGCGAGATGCGCCAGTTCTCGGCCTTCGAGCGATGGAAATCGATCTTCCCGCGGCCGATGTCGATGGTGACGTCGCTCAGGTGGAGGCGGTAGTTAAGAAAAAATTCCTTGATCATGTAGCCCTTGTAACCCAGGCAGATCACGAAGTCGGTCGTGCCGTGGGCCGCGAAGATCTGCATGATGTGCCAGAGGATCGGCCGTCCCCCGATCTCGACCATGGGCTTGGGCCGCACCACCGTCTCCTCGGACAGCCGCGTCCCGAGACCGCCCGCGAGGATGACGGCCTTCACGATGCCGCCTCCCGGGCTGCCAGCCTGTCGGTGTCCAAGGACGCGGTCGTCGAGCGGTTCAAAGGCGAAACTCCGTCGTCTGAGCGAGATGTCGGGTCGGGATGCCCCGATGGCCGCCCGTCGAACGCCGGGTGCGAAGGGGTTGTCGAGGACACAGCCGGTATCGGCCGGGTCCCGTGTGAGGCGTTGTACAGTGGCTCGCTCTCCTCGCGCGGCCGATTCGACGCTCCTTGCCGCATCGAATGCATCGCCTGCCTGTTTGATTGCTTCGGGCGGGATTCGTCAACGCTGTGGCGAACCCTGGCCGGCACCGATCGTTCCGTTCGCGCCGGCGCGCCGGTCACAGCCCCTCGACGGAGGCCCTGAAGCTCTTGAAGATCGTGTCGAGGTCGGCCGCATAGGTCGTCTCGCCTTCGGGCGAGGCCCAGATGCTCACCAGCAACTCGCGCTTGGTCGTGTCCTTGGGGGCCACGGAGATGTAGCGCAGGATCGTCCGCTTGCCCTCGTAGGTGGCCGGATAGTCCGTCGTCTTGACGACGTAGGTCGGGAAATCCTTCTCCTGGGAGGCGCCCTGGCCGGTGATCGCGACGCCCTGCTTCTTGAAGTAGGCGTTGTGCTCGTCGAGCAGCGTCTTGAACTGCGCCGGACGGTAGCTCTCGAACCAGACGAAGACCTCGTCGTCGGCGGTCTTGGCCTGGATGCCGCGGTCGATCTTCGAGGCCTTCCAGGCGGCGGGGACGTCGACGGTCACGGGCGGATTGCCGGGCGTCACCGTCACCGGCTTGGCGTCCGCCGGGAGCCCGGCGAGGATCGTCAGGAGGGCGGCGGCGGCCGCCCGCATCGGCCATGTCGATCTCATGTGCTTCACTCCCCCGTCGGCGATGCCGGCCTGTCTAAGGGAGGACGCCGCCGGGCGCATCCCGATTGTCTTGTCCGAACGTTCCAAAAGTCGACGGCGCCCCCGCAAGGGGGGCCCGACGGGGGCTGGCCGCGCGTCAGACCCGCTGGGCGGGATGGTTGGGGTCGACGAGGTAGCCGAGCCCCCGCACGGTCTGGATCAGGTCCACCGCCAGCTTCTTGCGCAGGCGGCCGACGAAGACCTCGATGGTGTTGGAATCGCGGTCGAAGTCCTGGTCGTAGAGGTGCTCGGTCAGTTCCGCCCGCGAGACCACCCGGCCGGTGTGGTGCATCAGGTAGGACAGCAGCCGGTATTCGTGGCTCGTGAGCTTGACCGGGTTGCCGTCGACGAACACCCGGCCGGACCGGGTGTCGAGGACCACCGGGCCGCAGGCGATCTGGCTGGTGGCGTGCCCGGCCGCCCGCCGCAGCAGGGCGCGGACCCGCGCCATCAGCTCCTCCATGTGGAAGGGCTTGGTGACGTAGTCGTCGGCGCCCGCGTCGAAGCCGTCGACCTTGTCGCTCCAGCGGTCGCGGGCGGTGAGGATGATGACGGGCGTCTTGATGCCGGCCCGGCGCCACTTCTGCAGGACGCTGACGCCGTCGGCCTTGGGCAGGCCCATGTCGAGGATGATGGCGTCGTAGGGCTCGCTCTCGCCGAGATAGCCGCCCTCCTCGCCGTCGAAGGCCTTGTCGGCGACGTAGCCGGCCTCCTCGAGGGCGTTCACCACCTGCCGGTTGATGTCGCGATCGTCCTCGACGACGAGCAGTCTCACCGCGAAGTCCTCCCCAAGTCCGTCATGTCAAGTCCGTCATGTCATGTCCGGTCCGTCAACGCCCGGTGATCTGTCCGGTCGTGGCGTCGACCATCACGTGCACGAACTGCCCGTCCCGGCGCAAGGCCGTGAGCAGGTAGACGAGGCCGTCGTCGTGACGGCACAGGCGGGCGCGCTGGATCTCGGCGCGCGGGATCACCTGCCTGGCGGCGCGGATCGCGGCGACGGGCTCGATCACCCGCTTGTCGGCGAGCGCCTCGCGCATGTCGGCCGGGCTGAGGCAGGATTCGGTGCGCGGCATCGCCTGGACAGGGATGGTGCCGACCACCGGCGCGGCGGATTCTTCGGCCCACGTCTCGCCGGGTTCCGTCGCGAGAACCGCGACGGTCAGGCCGGCGAACAACAGGGCGAGGACGTAACGCATGGCGATGGCAGTGCCCCCCGGGCACTGAATGCGCCCTGAATGCGAATGGAGCCGGGGGACGCAGCGTCCCAGGTTCCGGGTCGCCCGTCAAAGGCGCCCGGCCTCCGAGGCGAGCCGGTCGGCGGCGGCACGCAGGGTGGCGCTCACCGCCACCTGCCGGTCGACCTCGTCGAGGGCCGCCTCGCGCAGGGCGGCGATGGAGCGCTCGAAGCGCCGCTGCGCGAGCCCGAAGCGGAGCACCGCGGCCCGGCGACGGCCCCGTGCGGTCTCGGGGCGGGAACGACGGAGGAGGTCGCGCATGGCAGGTGTCCTTCGAGGCGGGTCCGCGGGTCGCGCGGATCTAAGGGCGGGTGCGCTGCTGGAGGTCGCCGATCCGGCGCAGGATCTCGTCGAAGCGGTCGCGGGCGCGCTCGTCGCTGCGGTCGACCCCGCGGGCGATCTCGCCGGCCAGCCGCGACAGGTCCTCGACCACCCGGCTGCGGCTCTCCAGGGCGGCGGCCACGGCGGCATTGGTCTGCGAGGCCCGTTCGAGGGCGGCGGCGGTGGTGCCGGTCTCGCCGATCCGCGCCTCGTGGACGCGCTGGACCTCGCGATGGAGGTGGAGGCAGGCGAGGCCGAGGAGGAACGCCACGAGCCAGCCGGCCCCGCCCTCGCTCAGGAGCAGGCGGGCGGCGTCGAGGGCGGCCTTGCCGAGGGCGATCTTGTCCACGCCGGCCTCCCCGTGTCGTCAGGGCATCGGGCCGGCCGGCCGCGTGCGCTTCGCCAGGGCCTCGTCGAGGGCCGGCACGAGGGTGTTGGCCGCGGTGGCCCGCGCATCGAGGGGCAGGCTGCGAAACACCTTCTCGGCGAGGCCGGCCGGGCCGCCGGCCGCACCCATCAGCCAGGCCGGGGCCTCGTCGTGGCCGCGCCGGACCGCCCGCGCGATCACCGCCGTGCCGATCGGTACGTCGAGGGTGCGCCCGCGCGCGGCCCCGGCCACGGCGTTCACCGCGTAGTCGGCGACGTTGGTCACGAGGCGCTCGACCAGGGCCGCGGTGACGAGGAGGCGCAAGGGGCCGGCGATCCGCGCCGCGGCAGCCGTGGCGGCGGCGATCGCCAGGGGCAGGAGCAGGCTCGTGAGGCCCTGCGCCAGGGCGACGACGGCGTCGCCCCAGGGCAGGGCGAGGCTCGTCGCCGGGTCCGCCCGGGCGGAACCGGTGTCGAGGACGAGGGCGAGCAGGGCCGTTCCGAGGAGGGCGTGTGGCGCACGGTATCGCAGCATGGCGTCGGTCCTTCGAGAGGGTGAGGGAAGCGGGGTCAGGCGCCGGGGTGCAGGCGGGCGAGGAGGCGGCCCCACAGGCCCTTGGGTCCTTCGGGACGTGTGGGTTCCTCGGGATGTGTGGGTTCCTCGGGATGTGTGGGTTCCTCGGGATGTGTGGGTTCCTCGGGATGTGTGGGTTCCTCGGGATGTGTGGGGTGTGGGTTCCTCGAGAGGCGCCGCGGGCCGTGTCTGCGGGCGTGCGGGGACGAGGTGCGGGGCGCGGGGGATCGGCCGGCGCGCGGGCGGCACGGCGGCGGGCGGGGCCGCGACGGGCGCCTCGCCCCGGCGGGCCGACGGCAGGGCGAGCGCGTAGGGCGTGCTGAACTGGTCGTGCTCGGCCTGGCGGCGGGTGACGATGGAGGCCGGCCGGTTCCACATCAGGATGGCCTCGGCCGCTCCCTCGCGGTCGCCGGCCCTGAGGCGCCGGACCACGGTGGAGCGCAGGAAGGCCGGCTGCCCGATGTTGAAGCAGAGGGAGACGAGGGCGTCGAAGGCGTGCTCGGGCAAGTCCGCGGGCAGGTCCGCTGGCACCGCGCCGCGCACGGTGTCGGCGTAGCGGGCGACGTCGCGGGCAAAGAGCGCGTCGCATTCGGCCGCACTCAGCCTGAGGCCCGGCGTCACCAGGGGCGGCCCGGCCGCGCTGGTGTGCCCGACCCCGATCGTCCAGATCCCGACGGAATCGCGGTAGGCGGAGAGCCGGCGCCCCTCCCGGGCGATGAGCGCGGCGCGGCCGATGGCGCTGAGGTCCATGGATCGTCTCCTGTCGAGGGATCGGGGGCGGCGGTGCGCGGCTTGCGCGGTCCGCCGGAACGGACGGAATGAGAGGGGCCGATGGCGCGATTCGGGATGAGGCTTGGCCGGAAACGGGACGAGCCGGCGGGCGATGGCCGGGAACGGGACGACGAGGCGTGGAAGGACCGCCTCATCGCGCTCGGCCTCTGCCTGGGGGCGGGCCTGACCCTGGTGTGGTGCGCGGTGATCGCCGGCTCGACCTGGTGGCTGGTGGAGCGGATGGGGTTCTAGCGGGCCTGCACCCGGTGCGGTCGCTCACGCCGCCTCGAGGGCCGTGAGCCGCGCCTCGAAGCCCCGGGCCAGGAACAGCAGCAGCTCGTCGCTGCGAAAGCCGTAGCGGTCGCCGGCCCCCGCCCCTGTCCCGGCCGATGCCTCCGGGTCGGGGTCGAGCACGTCGTGGCAGATGAAGCCGAACGCGAAGGGGTCGAGCCCGTGGGCCTCGAGGACGCCGATCGCCTCCTGGACGGTCAGCCCGACGTGGAGCCGCGCGGCCGCTCCCTTGCGGCGGACCGCCTCGAGGAAGCGGAAGGTGCCGATCCGCCTGCCCAGCGCCACCGAGGCCGCGATCTCCGCCGCGGACAGCGGCGCCAGGGGTGATTTCTCGCGGGCGTCGGAGGTGTTGATGGCGCCGGTGGCCGCATAGAGCGTGGCGTAGCGGTTGGCGGGTCCGCCGAGGTTGAGCGTGTTGTCGGGGCTCGGCAGCCGCGGGGCGTAGTGCGCATCCGTGCCCGCCGTGGCGGTGCCGCCGGCCCTGAGGATGGCGCCGGTGCCGAGCTTGATCGTGTTGTCGTCGCCGTTGTGCGCCGCCACGAGCAGCCAGTTGCTCGGCGCGACGAAGGCCGACGCGTAGTTGACGACCCAGAGCGTCACGCTCGAGGCGGTGCCCCCGGGCGGATGCACCGCATAGAGCGCGTCCCACGGGGTGAGGACGATCCCCGTCGGGTCGGCCGTCCGCGCGAGGTTGTCCCAGCACTGCGCCGCCGGGATGTCGGTGGTGGGCTGCGTGATGGCGATGTAGCCGTTCTGGGCGGTGGGCCTGCTCATGGGTATGGCCAGGAACCGCCCCGTCCAGCGCAGGCGCCCGCCCGCCCCGCCCCACGAGACGCTTCCGCCGCCGGACAACGTGGTCTGTGCCTGGCCGTAGTCGTTGGCCGCACCCGTGAGGGTGCCGAGCCCGGTGTCCAGGGTCGAGCGCGGCGTCGCCGTCCCGAGCCCGAGGCGCCCGTCGCTGCCCACCCGCAGGCGCTCGATGCCGCCCGTCGCCACCGCCCAGGCATCCGCGCCGGGGGAAAAGACGCCGGTGTTGGCGTCCCCGGCCGGGGTCAGCGCCGGGGCGGCGGCGGTGCCCGCCACATGCGCCAGGGTGCCGTTCGACCGGTTGACCCTCAGGGCCTCCAGGAACGCGGAGCCGTTGGCCGAGACCTTCACGTGGAGGTCGTCGTCGCCCGTCAGCCCGATCTCGGCCCGGCCGGAGAAGCCGGTCTGCATCAGGAGCGACAGCGTCCGGGCGGCGGCCTCCTTGTTGAGGGTGTAGCGCAGGTCCCCCGTCCCGCCCTCGCCGATGCCGAGTGCCGTCCACAGCGCGGCGTTGAGCTTGGCCGCGAACGGGTTGCCCGCGTCCGCCGTGGTGCCGACCCCGAGGCGGGCCAGGTTCTGGAGCGCGGTCAGGGTCGCGCGAAACCCGATCCAGGCGGTGCCGTCGAAGGTGTAGAGGTCGCCCTCGTCGACGACCCAGCAGAACCAGCCTGCCTTGGGCGCGAACCCGATCCAGGAGCCGTCCTGGTAGCGCACGACCTGGCCCGACAGCCCCGCCCAAGGTCCCGCCGGGCTCGCCGTGACGACGAGGTAGCGGTCGCCCTCGCGCGGGCCGGCGGGCGGCGCGGTCAGGTCCTTGTCGAGGCAGGCGAGCTGCACGAGGCTGTCGAGGGCGGTGAGCGCCTCGTTGTGGGTGACGTGCTTGGAGGCCTGCGCCGCCGCGATCAGCGGCAGCGCGAGGTTGGCCGTGGCCTGCGACATCGGTGGTCTCCTGACAGGATTGCGAAGGGTGGGCTTCGTCAGCCGGCCCTGACCGGCATCAGCGTCCGGGTCGCGGGCCCCCGCCCGGCGACGGTGCCGACCTGCGCCACGGCCACGTCGAGGCGCGTCTGGGGGCCCCCGAAGTCCGCGGCCTCGGCGGCGGCGTCGTAGAGGAGGCTCGCCGTCGTCGCGCCGAGGCTACGCAGGAGGGTGCCCTCCGGCCCGTGGAGGTCGACGACGTAGCTCTCGCCCGGCTCGTCGAAGGGGATCTCGGCCGGCTCCCAGGCGTCCGCGTCGCGCCGGGCCCGGCGCAGCCAGGTCAGCCGCACCCCCTGCGGCGTCCGCCGGGCCCGCAGGTGGACGGGGGCCAGCGGCCGCAGGGCGCCCAGCCCCGCCGTCGCGGTCGCCTCCACGAACGACGGGTCGGCCGGATCGCGCGCGGCCGGGCCGATCCGGTAGCGGAACGGGCGGCCGGCCTCGTCGAGGCGCTCGACCAGGGGCACCACCGCGCCGTCGTCGAGGCGCACGATCAGGCTCCCGGCGGCCAGCGGGCGGGCCGCCTGCGCCTCGCTGCCGGCGAGCCCGCGCAGGAGCCGGGTTAGGCGGTAGCGGCCCTGCCCCACGAGCGCGACCCCGGCCGCCGCCAGGATCTCGATGGCCCCGTCGGGACCGCGCAGGGCGAACAGGTTGCCGCCCGCCATCGCCGCCTCCTCGGCGATCGCCGAGAGTGCGCCGGCGTGGCGCAGGGTCACCTCGAGGACGGCGTGCCGGTCGAAGCGCCAGAGCGGTCCGGGCGGCAGCACGCCCAGGGTTTCGCCGAGGCAGGCCGGGTAGTCGACCTGGCCGTGCAGCACGAGAGGGGCGCCTTCGCCCGAGGCGCGCCAGACCGCGACCGCGCCGGGCCACGGGTCGGCGGCCACCGCCAGGTCCTGCAGCGGCGTCGGGCCGCCCCGGTCGACGGGCAGGTCGAGGATCGCCGCATAGGGCCGTCCGGCCAGGAGCGGGGGCGGCCGGTGCGGCCTGACCTCGGCGCGGTCGCGCAGCGGGGCGGCGAGGCCACCCGCCGGCACGGCGCGGGTCTCGATGCGCCGCCCGCCCGGATCGTCGGTGATCCGCACGATGCGGTGGCGCGCCGCCGCTCCGGGCAGGGCGAGGAGGTCGCCGGGCTCCAACGTCACCAGGCGCGGGCTCACACCGAAGCGGGCGGTCTCGCGGCCTGCGATGGCGGTGTCGAGGGCCGCCTCGGCGAGCCGCTCGACCGCCTCCCGCCGGGTGACGACGGGGGCTTCCACCCGCGTCTCGCGCCGCCGGCCGCCGGCGGGCCGGACCGCCGCGGCGGTGGCGGTGCGGTACTCGGCGCTCTCGGCGTCGCAGAAACTCACCTCGACCGAGCGCGGCAACTCGCTCTCCTCGGCCCGCACCAGGGACAGGGGCGCGGCCTCCGGCTCGTCGCGGACGAGGTCCGCCTCCGACAGCGCCAGCGGGCTCTCCCGACGCGGCCCGCGGATCGTCAGGATGCCGGCCACCGCCGAGACGTCGAGGCCGTAGACCTGGGCCAGGGGTTCGAGCGCGGCGCGGGCCGACAGCGGCCGGTCGAGGACGTAGCCGTCGAGGAAGGTGTCGGCCGCGATCCGGCGGGGCACCGCCACGCCGAGGTCGTCGAGGACGGCGCCGATCAGCCGGTCGAGTTCCAGCCCCTCGATCCGCCCGGTGATCCAGTGGCCGACCCGCCAGTTGACCGCATCCGCCCACACCGCGTCGAAATCCGGGAAGGCCGGGTAGGGCCGGGCGTCCCAGCACCACACGAACACCCCGGCCGGGTCCACCATCCGCCCGCCGTAGAGGGGCGAGACCGGGTTGTCGGCGGGGTCGAAGCCCGGCAGGGCGGGGTCGAACCGGCTCAGGATCGCGGTGAGGCCGCGGGCCTGGACGAGGTCGTCGCGCGCGCCCGACGAGAACGGCGGGGCGGCGTTCTCGGAGGATTTCGGGTCGGGGAAGACGTTGGGGCCGTTGCTGCCCTTGTCCACCGCCGGCACCCCGATCTCGGTGAGCCAGATCGGTTTTGAGCGCGCCACCCAGGCGGTGGCGCGGGTCTCGAGGCCGCCGTCGCGCTCGATGTGATCGTTCGACCACCACGCGACGAGGTCCTTGGCGCGGTAGATCCAGGGTTTTCCATATGCGCCGTCGGTGATCGGCGTGCGCGCCTGCGCATTCCGGGCTGCCGCGTCGGCATAGAACCAGTCGAAGGCCTCGCCCGAGCCGAGCCCGCGCTTGAGGTAGGCCGGATCGTAGATCGTGCCCGCCTGCGCCAGATCGGCATGGCCGTCGCCGTCGCGCCAGTCGGACAGGGGCGGATAGTAGTCGATCCCGACGGCGTCGATGGCCGGGTCGGCGAACAGCGCGTCGAGGGGAAAGCGCACGATCGCGCCCCCCTCCCGGACGTGGGCACCGTACTCGGTCCAGTCGGCGGCGTAGACGAGCTTGACGCCCGCGCCGAGGCGGGTGCGGACCGCGCCCGCCAGTGCCCGGAACCCCTCCACCGCCGGGTAGCGCCCGGCCTGCGCCCGCACGCGGGTGAGGCCGACGAACTCGCTGCCGACGACGAAGCCGTGCAGGGCGATGCCGTCGCGCAGCCAGGTGGCGGCCAGATCCGCGTAATGCAGGAGGAACCGGCGGTAGCCGTCCGCCCGCTCGAAGAAGGCCGCGACCTCGGTGCCGGCCGCCGCCGTGCCGTCGGGGCTTCCGGTCAGATCGGGCGCGGGCGCGCAGGTGATGCGCCCGCGCCAGGGGTAGGGCGGCTGGCCGGGTGCGGCGGGGTCGCGCGGGTCCGGCAGGGCGTTGCCGGCGGGCACGTCCATCATCACGAAGGGGTAGAGCACCACGTCGAGCCCGCGCCGTCCGAGTTCGGCCACGAGGCGGGTCAGCCCCGCGTCCGAGGGGGTGCCGCCGTAGGCCGGGCCGCCGGTGGGTGCGGTCGAGACCGTCCCGACCGCGCCGCGGGTCAGGCCCGCGACCCGCCAGACGTCGCCGAGAGTGGCCTTGCCCGGGTTGTCGACCTTGGGGCGCACCGTGCAATGGCCGGCGCGCAGGTCGTCGCCGAACCAGCTCGCCACCACCGAGACCCGCTCCAGGCGCGGGCACAGGGCCTGGAGGGCGTCGAGGGAGGCGACGACGTCGGTGGCGCCCTGGAACTGGAAGCGGTTGGCCGGGCGGCTTGCGCCGTAGCCCGCGTCCTCGGTGACGAGGGCGGGATCGAGGCCGAACTCGGTGGAGCCGGGGATGAGGCAGACCGCGCGGATCATGCCGGCCAGGCCATCGACGGGGCGGACCACCTCGAAGGCGAACTGCGGCACCCGGTTGCCGAAGGGGGCCAGATCCAGGCGCTCGAACACGACGTAGGCGAGGCCGCGATAGGCCGGCGCGTCTCCCCCCTCCTTGGCCGCGATCAGCGGGTCGGGCGCCTGGTCCGGTCCGCCCGTGTGCAGGCGGTGGGTCAGCGTGGCGAGGTCGATCTCGCTGCCGTCGGCCCAGACCCGGCGCAGGCCCGCGATCTCGCCCTCGCACAGGCCGACGGCGAGGTTGGCGTAATAGGCATAGGTGGTGGACACGGTCTTCTGCCTGCCGCCACCGCCCTTGGCGCCGGCCGAGGCGCGCGCCACCGTGGTGTTGGGGACCTCGACCGGGCGCGTCGCCCAGATCAGGGTGCCGCCGATCCTGGCGCGGCCATAGACCCGCGGGATCGGCGCGCCCTCGGTGGAGCCGAGCCCGGCCACCTCCGACAGGCGCGGCCCCTCGACGAAGCGCGGCCCCGCCCGCGCGCCGAACAGCGCCCCCTCGAGGGCCGACCCGGCCGCCGACCCGACGGCGCTGCCGACGATGGCGCCGATCGGCCCGCCGAGCGCGGTGCCCGCCGCCGCCCCGGCCGTCTGCAGGATCAGCGTGGCCATGGCGGGCTCCGGGGGATGGGCCAGATGCGAGCCGACGCCTTGGCCATCCATACAAAATTTTGTATGGATGGCGGGTGACCGACCGATCGAAAAGCGTCGTCTTCGTGGGTACTGCGCTCGACGACCTGCGCGCGTTTCCGCTGACCGCTCGCCGTGAGGCCGGTTATCAAATCGACCGGGTGCAGTCGGGCCGTGACCCGGACGACTGGAAGCCTATGACGTCGATCGGCCCTGGTGCCCGAGAGCTACGGATTCGCGAGGCGAGCGGCGCGTTTCGCGTCGTCTACGTTGCGAAGTTTGCCGATGCGATCTTCGTCCTGCACTGTTTTCGAAAGACGACACAGAAGACCAGTCGCGAGGATCTGGCGCTCGCGACACGCCGATACGGCGAGGCCATCAAAGGAGCCACCCCATGACCGCCAACCGCTATGCGAGCGTCTGGGACGCGATCGAGGACACCCCGGCGCAGGCCGAAAACATGAAGCTACGCGCGGCGCTGATGACGGCGCTCAAGGATCACATAGCCGGCGAAGGATGGAGTCAGGTGCAGGCGGCCAGAATTCTGGGCGTGACGCAGCCGCGGGTGTCGGATCTCCTGCGCGGCAAGATCGATCTGTTCGCGATCGACACCCTCGTGACCATGCTGAGCGCCGCCGGATTGCAGGTGGAGATGACGGTCGGCAAGGCGGCGTAAGACCGTCGTTGGTGGGGTTTCAGGGAAACCGGAACCCATGCGTCAGGTGCCGGCGCCACCAGCGGGTGAGGGCGACCTCCGTCACCGCGGCGCCGTCGTGGGCGTGGATCATCGTGCCCGCACCGGTGGCGATGGCGCAGTGCCGGGCGGGCAGGTGGGCGCGGAAGGCAAACAGCAGCACCGCGCCGGCTTCCGGCTCGGTCCCCGCATCCGGTCGCGGCAGGGGCACGAGGTGGCGCCCGGCCGCCTCCGCGAGGGGATCGCTGCCGCGGGGCGCCGACTCGGCCCAGCTCGCGCCGTAGGGCGGGGCGACCTCGGGCTCGGGGCCGTGGACCTCGCGCCAGACCCCGCGCACCAGCCCGAGGCAGTCGCAGCCGACCCCGATCAGGGAGGCCTGATGCCGATAGGGCGTGCCGATCCAGGCCCGGGCCCGCGCGACGACGCGGTCCGACGGGCCGATCCGTTGCAGGACGATCATCGGAACAGGCTGCCGCCGTCGAGGCCGGGGCCCGAGCCCGGCGCGTGGCGCAGCACGAAGTCGTTGCCCGGCATGTGCGGAAAGCCCTGGAAGTTCGGGACGTTGGCGAAGCGGTCGCCGCAGGTCGACAGGCGCTTGTCGCAGCCGGCGGTGAGGACGAAGGCGTCGCCCGTGGCGACCGCCCTGGCCGGAACCTCCCACAGCCAGATCCGGTCGCTGAGGAGGCCGCGCACGTCCGCCGAGGCGCCGGCATTGGACCCCGAACGCCAGGCGAGGCGGCCGCCGTCGAAGCGGCCGTCGTCGGCAGGGGTGGCGAGGGCGACGCCGAGCCCACCGGTGGTGTCCGGTCCGGTCACGGTTCCGGTGGTGCGCCAGCGCGGATCGGCGAGGTCGATCCGGCAGCGGCGATCGCCGAGGTCGGCGCCGCAGGTGGCCCGGTAGGTCCGGCCGCGCTCGACGTCCAGCGCGTGCATCAGGCCGCGCAGCTCGGCCACGAAGGCGGCCCCGCTGCGGCGGATTTCGCCGACCGTGCCGACGTCGAGGAGGAGGCGCGTCTGCGGATCGCTCCAGTCCACCAGCCAAGTCTCGACCCCGGCCCCGTCGTAGAGCCCGGCGGCGATGTCGGCCTCGGCGATGCCCGAGGAGCGCAAGGCCCCGGCGACCTCGCCGCCGCCCACCGCGAAACCGAGCTCGGCGCTGGCCTCGGCCGCCTCGAGCCCGGAATGGGCGGCATGGACCAATCCACTGAGCACGAGGTCGCGGTCGTGGTCGGTGAAACCCAGGGTCGCGCCGTCGCGGCGGGTGAGCGACCAGCACCGGCACAGGGTGGTGGCCCCGCCGGCGAGATGCGCGGCGAGGGCGGGGGGAAGCGCGCGCATGGTCGTGACCCTCAGGAACGGTTCGGATTGACCCTCGGATCGGCCTGAAGTCGCGTCACGGCCAGATCGATGAAGGCGCGCACCTTCGCGGGTGCGCGCCGCCCCTCGACACTCACGACGTGGACCGGCATCGGCCCAGCCTCGGGGTCGTCGAGGACGAGGCGCAGGCGGCCGTCCGCGATCGCGGGCGCGACCTGATAGGACAGGAGCTGCGCGATGCCGTGCCCGGCGAGCGCGACCGCGAGGGCCGAATCGATGGTGTTGCAGACCAGCCGCGGGCGCGCCGTGGCCGGAACGCCCCGGCCGAGACCGAAGCGCCCGTCCTCTCCCAGGCCGGAACTCGCCGAGCCGATCAGGGCGTGGTGCTGCAGGTCGCGGGCGGTCTCGGGGGTCCCGTGCCGGTCGAGGTAGTCCGGCGACGCGCACAGGATCCGGCGCACGCTGCCGACCCGGATCGCCGCCAGACCGGAATCGGCGAGGTGACCGATGCGGACCCCCACATCCGCGCCCTCGTCGAGCATGGTGATGACGCGGTCGAGGAACAGGGCGCGGGCGCTGACGGCGGGATGGCGCGCGAGGTAATCGGTGATGACGGGCAGCACGTAGAGGCGGCCGAACTGCACCGGAGCGGTGACGGTCAGGGTGCCCGAGGGTGTGGCGTAGGACCCGGATGCGGCGGCCTCCGCCTCCTCGATGTCCGCCAGGATGCGCCGGCAATCCTCCAGGTAGCGCCCGCCCGCCTCGGTGAGCTTCACCGAGCGGGTGGTCCGCGCCAGAAGCCGCGTCCCGATCCGGTCCTCGAGGGCGGCCACCGCCCGGGTCACGGCGGGCGGGCTCATGTGGAGCTGACGCGCGGCGCCCGAAAAGCCGCCGCAATCCGCCACGCGGACGAACACCCGCATCGCCTGCCACCGGTCCATGCCGGCACCTCCCCACCGTCTCGATTGTTCCAATTTGCGCAATAGTCGATTGCGAGGAAAGCCGGTTCTCGCCTGCCCGGGAAAGGGGTTCGATACGGATGCGGCCGGCGCTCTTGGCCGGTTACCGAGGAGACATCCGATGAAGCTCTTTCATGTCGCCCTGTCCGGGCATGCCCACCGGGCCCGCCTGTTCCTGTCCCTGGTCGGGGCGCCCTGCGAGATCGTCGAGGTCGATCTGGCGAAGGGCGAGCACAAGGCGCCGGACTTCCTCAAGCTCAATGCGTTCGGCCAGGTCCCGGTCCTGGTGGACGGGGCGAACGTGGTACCCGATTCCAACGCCATCCTGGTCTACCTGGCCAAGCGCCTCGGCCGTACCGACTGGCTGCCGGAGGATGCGTCCGGCGCGGCGCAGGTGCAGCGCTGGCTCTCCGTCGCGGCCGGCCCCATCGCCTTCGGGCCGGCGGCCGCCCGCCTCGTCACCGTGTTCGGCGCATCCTTCGATGCGGCGGAGGTCATCGCCCGGGCTCACCTGATCCTGGGCCGCATCGAGGCCGAACTCGCCGGCCGGTCCTGGATCGCCGCCGACCGTCCCACCATCGCGGACGTCGCCCTCTACAGCTACATCGCCGCCGCGCCCGAGGGGAACGTCGACCTCGCACCCTATGGCGCGGTCCGCACCTGGCTCGCCCGCATCGAGGCCCTGCCCGGCTTCGTGCCGTTTGCGCGAACGCGCGCCGGCCTGCGTGCCGCCTGACGCTCAGGCCTCGTCCGGGAGTTCCCCATGTCCTTCTCAGAATACATGTCCTTCTCAGAACATCCGCCCGCCTCGCCCTGGCATCCGGGCGAAGTCGCCCTCCAGGCGAACCTCGGCGTCGCCGAACGGATGGCCGAGATCGGCCCCCGCGTGATCCGCGACCACCTGATCGACCAGCATCGCGCATTCTACGCCCACTTGCCGTTCGTGGTGCTGGGGGCGGTCGATCCGGCCGGCGATGTCTGGGCGACCCTTCGGACCGGGCGACCGGGCTTCCTCGAGGCGACCGATCCGGCCCATCTGCGGGTGCGGGCGGTTGCCGAGCCCGGCGACCCCGCCGAGGCGGGGCTGTCGGACGGCGCCGCGATCGGTCTCCTCGGGATCGATCTCGCCACGCGGCGGCGCAACCGCCTGAACGGCCTCCTGGAGCGGACCGGACCGGACGGCTTCGCCATCCGGGTGCAGCAGAGCTTCGGCAATTGCCCGCAATACATCCGCGTGCGCGCCAACCCGCACCCGATCGCGGTGTCGGCGCCGGCCGTTCCCGAGGTGTCTGATCGCCTTGACGAGCGCGCCCGCGCGCTCGTCGTGCAGGCCGAGACCGTCTTCGTCGCCAGCTACGCCGAGGGCGGGGACGGGACACGGCAGGTCGACGTCTCGCATCGCGGCGGGCCCGCCGGCTTCGTCCGGGTCGGTGCCGATGGCGCGCTCACGGTCCCCGACTATTCCGGCAACCGGTTCTTCAACACGCTGGGAAACATGCTCGCCAATCCGCGCGCCGGGCTCGTCGTCATCGATTTTGCCGGCGGCGACCTCTTGCAGATGACGGGGCGCGCGACGGTGGCCCTCGACGCCGAGGAGATCGCGGATTTCCCGGGCGCCGAGCGGCTTTGGCGCTTCGAGCCCCGCACGGTGATCCGACGCGCGGGCGCATGGCCGCTGCGGTTCGACGAGCCGGCCGTCTCCTCTACGGCACGATCTCGATGAGCGGCACCCGCGGGATCTCGCCGGCCGTGAAGGCCGAGAGGTCGACCGTGAGGTCGTCGGTGTCGAAGCGGACGGGCACGTCGAAGGCGAATCCCGCCGTCACCGCCGCGCCCGCCGCCGGCACCGCGTCGGCGGCGAAGGTGAGCCGGCCGGTGGCGGCGTCGCAAGTGACCTTCGCGGCGGGCACCGTCACCCCCGCCACCGCGACGCGCACGCTCTCGGCCACCGGCTTGGCGATGACACGGCGGTAGGGCAGCGGGCCGGTGCCGTAGGTCTTGGCGAGCTGGAACACCCGCGTCGTCCCGTCGCCGGTGCCCAGCGGCTGGTCGGTGGCCGAGACCGCCTTCGAGGGTGGTCCGGAGAGGTGGTCGACCCGGTCGCGGTAGCGGAAGCCGTAGAGGCGCCCGCGCCGCTCCTCGAAGAAGCCCAGCACCGCATGCAGCGCATCGAGGCTGCGGATGCCTAAGCCCGCGTCGTAGCGCCGGCGCGAATCGGCCCAGCGGCCGTTGCGGTGCTCGGCGCCCGAGGCCAGGGTGACGATCTCGGTGAGCCGGCGCGGGCCGCCGCTGCCGCGCAGGGCCACGTCAAGGGGAAAACGGACCTCGTGGAAGTCGCTCGGCATCGGTCGGTCTCCGTGATGGACGAGGCTCGCCTCATCCCATTTCCGGCTGATCACTTCGTGATGCGGACATGGGCTTCGCTCAGGCGCCGCGCGGGCTTGGTGATACGGTTCCCGCTCGATTCAAGCGGCAAACCGTATCAGAGCCCGCGCCGGCCCCGCGCCACCGCCCGCGCCAGGGTGGCGGCGACCTGCGCCTCCGAGCGGCGGAAGCCGGCCACGTCCGGCGTCGTGATGTTGACGGTGACGCTCGGCCCCCCGCCCGGTGCCGCCGCGACCCCGAGGCGGCCGTCGCCGCCCCGGCGCAGGGGCAGGATCGCCTCCGGCCCGGCCTCGCCCATCAGGCCGGTGCCGCCCTGCATCGGGAAGTAGGTGGGCGCGGCCACGATCCCGCCGCTCGCGAAGGGCCGCACCCGCCCCTGCGCGATCACCCCGCCTCGGGCGAGCGCCGTGGTCTCCTGGGTGGCCCCGGCGTTGAGCAGGCTCTTCACGAGGCCGGTCACGCCCGCCTTCACCGGTGCCGCGATCGCCCGGCCGGCGAGGCCCGCGAGCCTGGCGCCGATGGTGGCGAGCACCCCGTCGAGCTGGCGCCCGCCGCTGACGTTGACCGACAGGGCCCTGGCGAGGCTCTGGCCGAATTTTTGGGAGAGTTTGTCGAGGGTTTCCTGCTGCCTGGCGCGGCCGGCCAGGCTGCGGTCGGTGTCGGTCTCGGGCATGGCGGCTTTCCGGATCAGCTCGGGTCGGGATGGGCGGCGATGAGCCTGTCGAGGTCGGCCCGGCTCATGGGGCTCGCGCGGCGGGAAAACCCGGCGGCGGCGGCGAGTTCGCGCGGGGTCGCGGCCCAGACGTCGGCGGGGCGCCAGCGCAGATCGTGGAGGGCCAGGGCCAGCACGTCGTCCCACGGGAAGGCGGAGGGTGGCGCACCCTCCGGGCCCTGCCCGCCCGTGGTCAGGGAGGGTCCGGCGGTTCGGCCCCGAAGGCGGCCGCGAGCACGTCGCCCAGCGCCGTGACGATGGGTTCGAGGCCGCCGGCCAGGGGCAGGGCGGCCACCGCCGCGTCGTCGAGGGGGTGGCCGCCCCCGCGCAGAGCCGCGCCCAGGAGCGCGATGAGGTCGCGGCTGGCCAGGCGCCCGCCCGCGAAGCGGTCGGCCAGGCCGGCGAGGTCGCCGGCCTGGAGAGCGTCCTCGAGGTCGGCCAGGGCCCCGAGGGTGAGGCACAGGGTGTAGCGCGTGTCGGCGATGACGAGGGGCACCTCGCCGCGGCGGCGGTTGGCCATCACGCGGCCACGAAGGCGAGGGCACCGCCAGAATCGAGGGCGATGTCGAAGGTCACCTCGCCGGCATGGTCGCCGCGGTATTCGAGGGCGGTGATCTGGAACGGGCCGGTGACGGTGCCGAAGTCCGGCACCACGATCTGCCAGGCCTCGATGGTGCCCTCGAAGAACACCTGGCGCAGCCGCGCGTCCGAGGCCCCGTCGCGAAACACGCCCGAGCCCGAGATCGCGGCGCGGCGCACGCCGGCTCCGGCCAGCAGCTCGCGCCAGCGCCCGGTGGATTCGGCGCAGGTGATGTCCACGGTCTCGGCGTTGAAGGCGATCTGGCGGGCGCGCAGGCCGGCGACGGCGGTGAAACCGGCGCCCTCCGCGATGCGCAGGAGGAGGTCCTTGCCTTTCTGGGCGGTCATGGCGGGCTCCGGATTGGTGAGGGATCAGGTCGGAAGGGCTTCGGGGAGAAGGGCTTCGGTGACGGCGGCCAGCGTCAGGGTGGCGCTGGCCTCGCCGCTGCGCGGATCGCGGACGGTGGACAGGGACTGGACGCGCAGCAGCACCAGGGCGTGGCCGGTCAGCGACAGGGGGGCGTCGGCGAGCAGGTCGCCGATGCGGGCGGCGGCCTCGACGGCGCTGCGGGTCGAGCCCGGTTTCCCAACCACGACCAGCGCCAGCTCGTGGAGGTGGCGGCTGGCGCCGTCGACGGGATCGGCCCGGACCGTGGTGTCGCCGAACAGGGCGTAGACCGGGCTCGCCCCGCGCGGCGGCTCGTCGTGGAGGCGAAAGCGCCCGCCCGTCAGCCCGGCGAGGGTGGCGTCGGCGGCCAGACGCGCCAGGATCGCTCCCCGCAAGGCGAGGAGCGGGCCGGTGGACACGGCGGTCATGGTCGCGGCGCTCGTGGTCGCGGCGCTCATGGCCGGGGCTCCGAGGCGGTCTCGACGAGCTCTTCCACCTCGCAGAGGAGGTCGCGGCGGCGCCCGTCCGGATCGCCGGCGAGGCGGATCGCGAAGCGGCGCGGGCCGGCGCTGAGCCGCATCGGCGGCGCGATCCCGTCGCGGTAGGCGAGGCGGATGCGGTGGGTGGCACGCCGGTCGGCGCGTCCGCCCCCGGCCCGCTCCGTGGCGCCGAGCGGCGTGATCGCCCCCCACAGGAGCGGCCCGGCGACGTAGCGGCGCAAGCTGCCGCCGAAGCCGTCGGGCTCCTCGATCGGGCGTTCGAGCACGAACCGGCGCCGGCGCGCGCCGATGGGGGAAGAATTCATCGCGAAGGCTCCGGGAAGGGAGGGCGTCACAGGCGCAGCCGCCGCCAGGGGGCGATCAGGGCGGCGACCGCCGGCGGCCGGGGCTCCTGGCCGGCCTCGTCGCCGCGCCGCTCGAAGCCGTGGGCCACGAGCAGTCGGATCGCCTGGGTCAGCGGAGCGGGCACCGGCGGGCCGGCGCCGCCGTGGCCGGCCTCGACCTCGATCAGCGCGACCCGCCGGGACAGCTCCGGCACCGCGGCCGAGACCACGAGGCCGGGCGCCTCGACGGGGTCGTCGCCGAGGCGCACGAGGCCGGGCGCGAGGGGGGTGACCGTCCCGTCGCCGTCGACGGTGCCCGCCCGCGCCAGGGCGACGAGTGGGCTCAGCGGCAGCGGCACCCGGCCGTCGGGCGGCCAGGCGGTGAGCATCACCCGGTAGCGGCCGGGGGCGAGGACGCGGCGGGTCTCGGCCTCCACGCTCGCGCGGGCCGCCGCGATCAGGGCGGCGACGAGGCCGTCCTCGGCCCCGCCGTCGTCGGGGTCGAGGCGCAGGTGGAGGCGCATCTCGGCGAGGCTGACCGGCTCGACGATGTCCTCGTCCAGGCGTATCGGGGTCATCGGCGTCTCCGGGGCGCGCGGGGAGAAGGCATGCGGGGAAAAGGCACGCGGGCGGGTTGGCGGACGGTCGCGGCGGCGGTCGCGTGGGTCGTTCTGGCCGGCCCTGCGCCCGCCGTGGTCGGCGGCCGCGAGGCGCCGGAGGCGGCCGGGTCGAGCGTGATGGTCCTGTCGTCGAACGGCGGGGTCTGCACCGGCGTCGTGGTGGCCCGCGACGCCGTCCTCACCGCCGCCCATTGCGTGTCGGGACGCGCCGAGCACCGGGTGCATTTTCGCGACGCCGCCGGGGCGCCCGTCCTCCTCGATCTCGCGAGCCGGGTGGTGCATCCGGGCTACGATGCCGGGGCGATCGCCGGACGCCGCCGCTCCATCGACCTCGCCCTGGTGCGCACGGCGTCCGCGCTGCCGCCCCGCTTCTCCGTCGCCCCCTTGAGCGCGGCGATGCCGAGGGCCGGCGAGCGCCTCGCCCTCTCGGGCTACGGTGCCGGCAAGGCGGGTGACGCGCGCTCCACCGGCACCTTCCGCAGCGTCGCGCTGCCGGTGGTGGAGCCCTACGGCCAGAGCCGCATCCTGGTCTGGCTGAGGAGCGCGGGTGCGGGCGGCTGCCAGGGCGATTCCGGCGGGCCGATCGGGCCCGAGGGCACCGCCGCCGTGCTCGCGGTTTCGGCCTGGATCGGCGGCGGTTGCGGCGGCGTCTCCCAGGGCGTGCTGCTGGGGCCGCAGCGCGACTGGATCGACCGGACGCTCGCCGGCTGGGGCACGACGGCGACCTGGACGGCGCCCTGACGACCCATGCCGCCGGAGGGGTCGCACCGCCGCCGCCCTCGCGATGGAACCACGCCTTGGCCACGACCCTTCCTTCGGCTAGGCTTGACCCGCCCTGGGACACGCGTCCCCGGACTCCGGAGAGATCGATGCTCGTAAATGCCCTGCGCGTGGCCCGTCTCGGCGCTGCCCTGGTCGCGCTGACGAGCGCCGGCCCGGCGATGGCGGTCATCAACGGCGCGGTCTCGCGCGATCCCGACGGCCTGCGCGCCTCGGTGGTGCGCATCGAGAGCACCCGGGGCGAGATTTGCTCGGGCACCCTGATCGGTCCGGACCTCGTCCTCACCGCCGCCCATTGCGTGATGCACCGGGCCGGCTACAGCGTGGTGGCCGTCGACCGGCGGTTCCGCCAGCAGCGCGTCCTGGCCGTCGCCGCCTCGATGCACCCCGACTTCGTGCCCGGCACCACGCCGGAGGACCAGCCCGGCATCGACCTGGCGCTGATCAAGCTGGAGCGGCCGCTGGGCCCCGAGTTCCAGCCCCTCGACCCGCGCGGCGGCGCCATCACCACCGGCGAGGCGGTGGACATCGCCGGCTTCGGCGTCGTGGCCGAGAACCGTCGCAACACCGCCGGCACCCTGCGCTCGGCGCAGCTCGTCTCCATCGGCTCGCTCGAGGTGGCCAACAAGGTCACCATGGTCACCGACCGCCGCCGCTTTGCCGAGACCACCGGCTCGGGCGCCTGCCTGGGCGATTCCGGCGGCCCGATCCTGCGCGGCGGCCGCGGCGGCTACCAGATCGTCGGCGTGGTGAGCTGGTCGAGCGGCGCCATGCGCCAGAACGCCCGCGCCCGCACCGCCTGCGGCGGTTTCACCGCGGTGACGCCCACCGGCGAGCACGCCGGCTGGATCGCCTCGCGCTCGGCCGAACTCGCCCGCATCCAGCCCGGCGAGGCCCTGCCCGCCGGCCGCGGCAACCGCTCCGACTGGATGGCCCGGCCCGCGCGCCGGTAGCGCATCGCCCAGTCCAGCGCCGCTCATCCCTCCGCGACGGGGCGGCGACGACAGCTCCCGTGCACCATAGCTCGCCGCTGCGGAACGGCGTTACTGCGAGGGTCCTGTCTTCGAGGGCGTGCGAGATATCGGCACTTCGCGACATCTTCCCGATAGGGCGTCTGTACGATTTCCAACATATGTTGGTGGCCTGACAACACGATACGGTTACGGTTCGGGCGGTCGACACCTTTCCCGAAGCCTTGCGGGGCCCAGCAAGGAAGCGCGATGACACAGGGCGGAGACGGTGACCGTTCCGTGCAGGAAGGCCAGCCGTGGTGGAGCCGACGGGGACCGTCTGGCGAGGCTCAGCGAGCCCCCTCCGCCCCGAGCCCGAACGAGGCGTCGGCCACCCTGTCCCGCATGCTCTGGTCCGGCGCGCGGCTCGGGGCCGGCATCGTCGAGGCCACGCCCGACTGCATCGAGGTCCTGGACGGCGAGGGGCACCTGCGCTTTGCCAATCCCGCCGCCGCCGAGACGCTCTACGGTGCCGGCATGGTGCCGGGCGAAGCCGGTCGCTGGAGCGACCTCTGGCCCGCGGAGGCCCGGATGGCGATCCTCGCCAGCCTGTCGGTCGCCCGGTCCGGCATCGCGTCGCGGTTCTTCCTGAAGCGCCCCACCGCCCAGGGCGACAGCCGCGACTGGGACGTGGTCCTGACGCGGATCACCGACGAGCGCGGAGCCCTGCGCGGGTTCCTCGCCGTCTCGCGGGACGCGACGGCCCTGCGCAGGATCGGCGCCGACCAGGACCTGCGCCGGCGCGAACTGAACCACCGCCTGAAAAACGTCTTCGCCCTCGTCAACGGGCTCATCGGTTCGTCGGCCCGCAGCCTGCCGGCGGTGCAGCCCTTCGCCAAGGCCCTGCGGGACCGGTTCACCGCCCTCGACCGCGCCCACGCCCTGCCCGAGGATGGGCCGGGCCGGACGCTGGGGGCTCTCCTGGGCGCCCTGCTCGCGCCCTACGGCGATCCGGACGGCGGGGCCCGGATCGTCGTCGACGCCGTCGGCGACGGGCCGGTGGGATACACCGCCGCCACGAGCCTGACCCTCGTCGTCCACGAACTCGCCACCAACGCCGTCAGGCACGGCGCCCTGGCCGGGGAGGCCGGGCACGTCCGCGTCACCTGCCGGCGCGACGGGGCCGCGATGCGACTCGCCTGGATCGAGCGGGGCGGCCCCTTGGTCGCGGGCGCACCGGCCGCGCCGGGGTTCGGCTCCGCCCTGGTTCAGCGCAGCGTCACCGGACAGCTCGGCGGAACGATCGCGCAGGAGTGGGAGCCCGAAGGACTGAGCGTGCGCATCGCGATCCCGCTGGACTGCCTGGCGCGCTGACGCTGCCGTTCACTCGGGCCGGGGCTGCTCGGCGCCTGCGCCGATGAGCCGAAGGTATTCCGCCTCCGGCGCCCCATAGGCGGCGCCCGCCAGGGCCAGCAGCGCGTCGCGGTCGCGGATGGTGATGGAGCCGCGGCTGGTCTCGATGATGCCGGCCCGTTCGAGGCCGGCCACCACCGTGGTCAGGCCGGTGCGGTTGACCCCGAGCATCAAGGACAGGAACCGGTGCGTCGTGGGCAGGACATCGCCGTCGATCCGGTCGTGGCACATCAGCAGCCACCGGGCGAGCCGTCGCTCGATCTTGTAGAGGCCGTTGGCGAGCGCGGTCGCGGCCACCTCCACCGCCACGGCCTGGGCGTAGCGCAGCAGGAAATCGTGCAGGCTGGGCCGCCGCCGCAACGCGTCGCGCAGGGCCGCGGCCGGGATCGACCAGGCCGTCCCCGCGACCTGGACCCGCGCCTCGTTGGGCGTGCGCTCGGCATCGAGCAGGATCGGCACGCCGACCATGCCTTCGCGGCCGACGAGGCCGAGTTCGATCTGCTGGCCGTCCGCCGCCACGGCGATGCAGGAGACGATCCCGTCTTCGATGAAGTGGGCCGTCGGGATCGGGGTGTCGGCCCGGATCAGGACGTCACCGGTCCGGAGCGGTGACGTCTCGAGATACGGCTGTATCGTCGAGAAGTCGTCCGGCGGCATGAAGCTGAGAAGCCGGTTCGCGCAAGCAGTCTGAAGTGGGTGTGGCAATGGTCCCGTCCGCATCCGGGGCGGGAGCAAAAACCCTCAGTCGTCTGCGCCCAGTGACTACGGCAAACGATGCTTATGACTTACGTGCATGTCGGGATCGACGCAATCATTATCATATGATGGCACGGAGGTTGTATTTTCAACATAGTGCTGAGGCCGCGAAGGCCACACACATGGCGTGATAGATGCACCATGCCTTGATCAAGAAGCTCGAAAGTTTCGAGTCACTGTCGGACGACGACCGCAGCGCCCTCGATGCGCTGGTGCCGAAGGTGCGGCAGGTCGGCGCTCGCGTCGACCTCATCCGGGAGGGCGAGGTACCCGAGAACGTCCACCTCGTCCTCGACGGTTTCGCCTGTCGCTACAAGGTCCTGGCCGACGGCCAGCGGCAGATCATGGCCTACTTCCTGCCGGGCGATTTCTGCGACCTCAACGTCTTCATCCTCGACCAGATGGACCACAGCATCGGCACGATCTCGGCGTGCCAGATCGTGGACATCCCGCGCGCGGCCATCGACGAGATCACCGCCAGTCATCCCCGCGTCACCCGCGCCTTCTGGTGGTGTGCGCTGGTCGATGAAGCCATCCTGCGCGAGTGGCTGGTGAATCTGGGAGCGCGCGAGGCAAATCAACGCATCGCCCACATCATGTGCGAGATCCTGATGCGCCTCGACGCCGTCGGTCGCGTGCGCGACAACAGCTATCAGTTTCCCTTCACCCAGACCGACATCGCCGACACGATGGGGCTCTCGAACGTTCACGTGAACCGCACCCTGCGCGAACTGCGCGAGCTCGGCCTCGTCACGCTCAAGCATCGGGTCCTGACGATTCTCGACGTCGACCGGCTGAAGGCCTACTGCGGCTTCAACGCCAACTACCTCCACCTCAAGAACACGCGCTGGGTCGAACGTCGGCGCGCGACCTGGCTCGGTCGAACCGAAGGAGCTTGACCGTGGACGCGCAGCACAACGTCGAGACGTTGGTGGTGCTGCAGCCGGTCGCCGTCGACACCGCGAGCCTCGACCGCGACGGCATGCTGGTGATGGCCAACGGAATGCTGGTCGGGGTTCTCGTGCGCCTCGTGACCCCGGGTCACGAGCATAGCGGCGCCTGGTTCGTCGAAGCCGCCTTCGGCCACCTGAAGGGCGTACGGGTCCAGCCCTTCGACACCCTCGACGATGCGACACGCTGGTTCCGGACCAACCTCAAGCGCAGCCAAGCCGGGACGTCGTGGCGCCCGCCCCCATGATCTAGCAGATCTTTGGATCTAGCGGAGCTTGGATATAGCGGATCTTGGATCTAGCGGATCTTGACTTGCCCGGTGATCTCCACCTCGACGTCGAACGCGCCGAAATGATCGGGCAATTCCTCGGCCGCCGAGGGCGTCTGCGCGAACACCTTCACGGCCCAGTCGTCGCCGCTCCGGTTGACGCCGAGCCCGACCGCCCGGTCCGGCCGTCCCGCCGCGTATTGAGAGGTGAACGCCTCCTTCGCAGCCAGGGCCGCCGACCGCGACGCCAGCAACTTCTCCCGCTGCTCACCCATGGTCAGACTCCTGTCGCAGGACTGTAGAGATCGACGGCGAGTGCATCAAGAACGGCCCGGATCGGATTTGCAAAAGTGATGCCGCGGTCGTTGCGGCCACCGGTCTCGGTTCCGGCGAACAACAGGGCGATCGGCCGGCCGTCCATCGTGCAGATCAGCGAACCGCTGTCGCCGCCCTTGGAGAAGGTCTTCTCCGTGCCGCTGATCGCGATCTGGCGATTGAATATCGCAAAGCGGGGTGCGGCGCCGCTGACCATCTGGACCCGGACGTTGTCGATCGCGATCGCTTCCACGACGCCCGTGCTGAAGCGGGTGGTGCGGCCGACCTTCTTCACCGGGTCGCCGTCGATGAGCAGCTCTTCGATATCGCCGATGCTCCAGCCGTCCGAACCGATCTCTCCGTCGCCGACCAGGAAGGGCTCGGGGCGGGCATGCCCCTCTTCGAGCGGCGCGAAGGCGCAGTCGACGAGGTTGAAGGACGTCGGGTCGAAGTCGAGCGGAATGTAGGTGCCGAGCTTGGCGACCACGTGCGCGGCCTGCCGCGCGTCCCCGCCATCGGCCCTGCCCGGCTGGAGGATGATGTCGCCCACTCGGGCTTTGTTGTTCATGGCCAGGACGTGGTTGTTCGAGATCAACCCGACGCGGCCGTCCGCATCGACGCCGAAGCAGCCGATCGTGCCGGCGGTGATGCGATGGTGGCCGACCGACTCGCCCATGCGCAGGGGGCGGCAGGTCCTGACCTTCCGCCTGCCCTGGCTGCGGATCCGGCCGGTCACGATGACCTCCGCTTCCGTGGGCGCGACACGCAACGCCGCCTCGACGACGGGATGGTGGAGCAGCTTCTTGTGCTGGACGAACAGCCCCAGCTTGAGTCCCTGCCCGCGGTCGTCCCCCCGATCCCGTCGCAGGATGCCGACCGCGATCTTTTCCTTGGGATCGATCTCCCCGGCCCGCCTCGCCCGCGCGATGTCGGCATGGGCGGCCGTGTCGGGGGCCGGCGCGAAGATCGGCCCACCGCCGTCGGTCGCCGCCGTCGCCACCTCCGCGTAGCGGAAGGCGCGCTTGAACACCTCGGCTTTGGCGTTCTCCGCTCCGTCAAGGTTCATTGCGATGCTCCTCGATTAACCTGAGGTAGCGTTATGGACATGACCAAGCGGTTAAGGAAGCGGTACGACGGGAAAAATGCAGCCACCGGTTACACAATGGTGGGGATCGCGGGTGGGGCTCGCGAGGGCGCATCGTCCGGACGGCCGGCCTCCGCCCGGCGTCGGCGGAGGCCGGGGTGTTCAAGCGAACGACAGCAGCTTGATCGCATCGAAGTCCTGCACGCCGCCGCCGACGCGCTTGGTGGTGTAGAACAGCACGTAGGGCTTGGCCGAATAGGGGTCGCGCAGCACCCGCAGGCCGGTGCGGTCCACCACCAGGTAGCCGCGCTTGAAGTCGCCGAAGGCGATCGAGAGGCTGCCCGCGCTCGCATCCGGCATCGCCTCGGCCTCGGCCACCGGGAAGCCGAGCAGGGTGGCGCCGCGGTCGGCGGCGGTGGGCGGCTGCCAGAGGTAGTTGCCGTCGGCATCCTTCATCTTGCGGATCGTGCTCTGGACCTTGCGGTTCATCACGAAGGCGGCGTTCTGGCGGTAGCCGGCGCGCAGGGCATAGACGAGGTCGAACAGCACGTCGGCCGCGTTGGCCGCCGGGAAGGCACCGGCCGCCCCGGTGGCAATCGTCCCGAGCTTGCCCGGCACCAGCGACGCGTTGGCGACCGTGTCGTAGGCGAGCAGGCCGCGCGGGCGGCTGATGCCGTTGCCGGTGACGAAGGCGGTGCCCTCCTGCTCGGCGAAGGCGGTCTCGACCTCGTCGGCGAGCCAGGCGTCGATGTCGACGACGGCGTCGTCGAGCAGCGTCTGGGTCGCGGCCGGCATGGCATAGAGCTCCATCGCCGGAAAGCTCAGCTCGGACAGGGTCGGGCTCGCCGTCTGCGGCCGCGGCGCGGTCTCGGCGACCCAGCCGGAGACGGCCTCGCTCACCGAGACCGCGCGCTTGTACTGCCCGCCCGAGATCGTCCGCACGCTGGCCAGCGCCCGGATCGGCGAGAGGCGGGCGAGGCGCACGAGCACTTCGCGCTCCACCGTGGCGGGCACGAGGTAGCCGCCGTCCGGCCCGGAGCCGGCCGAGAGCGCCTTCTCCTCCAGGCGCTTGAGGCCGCCGCTCTCGCCGGCCCTGACGTAGAGGTCGAAGGCGGCCTTGTGCTCCGTGGCGGCGGCGTCGCGCGGGACCGGCCCGTTGGCCATGGGCGGCCGGCGTCCGTCGAGGGCGAGGCGGTCGAGGCGCTGGCGGGCTCCGTCGAGGGCCGCGTCGATCCGGGCGAGCTTTTCCTCGGTCACCACGTCGGTGCCCAGGCGCGCGTCGAGCTGCGCCAGGCGGGCGTCGTTGGTCTCCTTGAAGGCCGAGAAGGCCTGGGCGAGCTCGGCCAGGGCCGTGCCGGCGTCGGCCGGCGCCGCCTTGTTCTCGAGGAGGGGGGAGGATGCGGTCTCGAAGGGGGCGTGGACGCTCATCGTGTACCTCGGGTGGGGGCGGAAGGGGCGGCGCGGGGCCGGGTGGAAAGGGGGGCGATGCGGCGGGCGAGCGCCCGCAGCTGCGCGGGCATGTCGGCTGCCGCACGGGCCGGCGCGCCGATGCGCGCGCCCGGCTGGAGCGGGAAGGTCACCAGCGAGATCTCCCACAGGTCGATCGCCTGGAGGCGGCGCAGGCCGTTGCGCTCGGGCGCCGCGCGCAGGGTGCGAAACCCGATCGAGAGCCCGTCGAGGCCGCCCTCGCGCATCAGCGCGTCGACCTCGCGGGCCCGCTGGACGGCGAGGTTGAGCCGGCCCTCGACCCTGAGGCCGCGGGCGTCCTCGGAGAGCGCCAGCCAGCGCCCGATCGGCTCGGCGGGATCGTGCTGCCAGAGCATGCGCACCCCCGCCGGCCCGCGCTGGGCGAGGCTGGCGGCGAAGGCGCCCGGCGCGACCACGTCGCGCCCGAGGTCGGGCACGCCGAACAGGCTGGCGTAGCCGGTGACATGGCCATCCATGGATGATCCGATCGGTGAGGGATGACAGGGGTGAGGACCGCGAATATCCGTGTGGTGCATCGAGGATATGCGAGGAGGGGCGGATGCCGCTCACCATCGAGGACGACGCGACGGCGGATCTCGTGGCGCAGCTCGCCAAGGCCACCGGCACGACGAAGTCCGAGGCGGTGCGGCTGGCCGAACGTCGTGCGCTCCACCCGCTGCCGGCGCCCACCGGACAGCTGGCGGACAAGGCGTTCTTCGATGGGTTGAGCGGCGAATGACACTTTTGGTCGATGCGTCGGCGTTGATCGCCATCATCGCCGGCTAAGTAGAGGCCGATGTCTTCAGCGACATCGTCGATGCCGACGCCGATTGCCTGTGTTCTGATGTTTAAGAAGGCTTAGGGATGAGCGGGTTTCATAATCTTATCGCTGAAGGAGGCCGTTTCCACTACGTCCTCGGCACCCTCGCAGCTATCTGTGCCTCGCCCGCAATGTCGCAATATCGTATTGGCATAACCGCTACACCCATAGTGCGGCGCCGGCAGTACAGAGACGCGATAAAACTTCAATACCCTCATTTTGTTTTGTTGGCGACAGAACTTAGGCGTGAAGACGCTCTTAATATTGAGGGTGAATTGCAATCGGCTTGCTGTGAACAGCCAACAAGTTTTCTATACGGAAAATACGATCCCACCGTTAGAGGAAGAAAGCACCAGCGCAGCGCTGGCGGCTCAGCCAAATACTTGGGTAAGGATTACTCCGTTTATATCACTTGGAGATAAAAAGCACATTCTGACATGTTGCCGGGGCTGGGTACGTCAGGTGCACTATCGTCCTTTCGAAGACCGACCTCCCTCACCCCCGCGCCCCATAGCCCACCGCCTCGCGCTTCTCGTCCTCGGACAGGAAGTCCGCCCCCTGCACCCGGCGCCAGAGGGATTCCCGTTCCGGCGCCAGCGCCTCGATGGCGTCGAGGTCGGGTTCCAGGCGGGCGGGGCCGAAGGCGGGTTCGAGCCATTGCGCGAGGCTCTCGGCGGTGCGGCGCACCAGCGGGATCACGGTCTGGCGGTAGAAGGCGCGGTTGGCCTCGGCATAGTTGGCGTGGGTGTTGTCGCCGGGCAGGCCCAGGAGGAGCGGCGGCACGCCGAAGGCCAGGGCGATCTCGCGGGCGGCCCCGTTCTTGGCCTCCACGAAATCCATGTCCTTGGGCGAGAGCGACAGCGGCTTCCAGTCGAGCCCGCCCTCCAGGAGCAGCGGCCGCCCGGCGTTGCCGGCGCCCTGGTAGTTGGTCTCCAGCTCGCCCTTGAGCCGGGTGAACTGCGTGTCGCTCAAGCCATTGCCGGCGGCGGCGGCGAACACCAGCGCGCCGGACGGCCGGGCGGCGTTGTCGAGGAGCGCCTTGTTCCAGGCGCCGGCCGCGTTGTGGATGTCGAGCGCCACCGCCGCCGCCTCCATCGGCGAGAGGCCGTAGTGGTCGTCGGTGGGGTGGAACAGGGTGAGGTGGAGGATCGGGCTCATCCCCTCGTCGCCGCGATGGTAGCGCAGGACGCGCCCGCCGACCGTGTAGTCGTAGGCCGCCGGCCATCCGTCCGGGCCGGGCACCACCCGCATCCGGTCGGGGCGCAAGGCGTGGAGCTCGCGCGGGACGCCGTCGAGGGCGACGCATTCGAGATAGGCGTTCCCCGACACCATCAGGTGCCCGTAGAGCGTTTCGCGCAGCCGCGCCCCGCCCTCGCGCGGGTTGGGACGGTCGAGGAGCGCCGTCAGCGGATGCCCTGCGGCCCCGTCCGTGAGACTCAGCGGCACCGCGGCGGCGGCCTCCGCCACGAGGCGCACCGCCCGGTGGACCACGGCGTTGCGCTGGAACCCCTCGCGGGCCAGCGCAACGCCGTCGCGCGGCGTCCAGGCGGCCCGGCCCTCGCCGTAGAAGGCGACGCGGGTGGCCGAGAGGGGTGCTGCCTTGGTGGCCGGCGCGCGGGCGATCGCCCGGGTGAGACGGGTGAGAAGATTGGGCATGGGGGCTCTCGCGGGTCTCTCCTCCCCCTTGTGGAGAGGCGTTGGAGGTGTGGGTGGTGGGGCGACCCTGGCCCGAGGCCGGCGGAACCACCCCCACCCCCGGCCCCTCCCCACGAGGGGGAGGGGAGAGCGGGCCCTACAATCCCCGGATCCGCGGCTCCGCCCTGGCCCTCAGCATGAGGTGGGTCAGCGCCCACACCAGCGCGTCGAGGCGGTCCGGCGAGGCGCCGGTGGAGAGGCCGTCGGGGCCGAGGTCGCACAGTTCGTCCTCCAGGGCGGCCAAGGCGCCGACGTGGTGGACGAGGCCGCGGGCGTAGAGCACCGAGACCGGCTCGGCCCGCAGGTACTTGCCGCGGCTGGCCCGCACCGGGGTCACCGGCACGGCGGGGTCGATCTGGGCGATCACGGCCGAGGCCATCTCGCCGCCCTGGTTGACCTCGACCACGAGGGCGTCGGCTTCCAGGCGGTGGTAGAGGGTGAGGGCGGCCAGCGCCCACACCTGCGGCGTCGCCCGGCTCAGCGTGGCATCGGCCAGCACGTAGGCGTGGCCCGAATCCGACAACCCCGCCGCCACGATCCCGCAGGCGTCGGCCCCGGCCCGCGACGAGGCCGGCGGGTCCACCGCCACCACGATGCGCCTGAGCGCGTCCGGCGCCCTGGCCACGCGGGCCGCCTCGATCCCGGCCCGGTTCCACAGGGCGTCCGGCCGGTCCTCGATCAGCTCCCCGTCGAGTTCCTGGCGCCCGAGCCGGGTGCCGGCGTAGCGCCCGACGATGCCCTCGAGGAAGGACGGCGCCAGGTTCATGGCGTTGTCGGCGGTGCGCGAGCGGCTCACCACCACGGACGGGTCGGTGAGGAGCCGGCGGATCAGGGCGGTGGGGCGCGGCGTCGTGGTGACGAGGCTGCGCGGCCGCGCCCCCAGCCGCAGCCCGAACTGGATCATGTCGTAGGCGGCCTCCGCCTGGCGCCACTTGGCGAGTTCGTCCGACCAGGCGGCGCCGAACTGCGGCCCCCGCAGGGAATCCGGCTCCTCGGCCGAGAAGGCCAGCGCCACCGCGCCGTTGGGATAATCGACCCGCCGGCGGGAGGGCGACCACACCGGGCGCGGCCCGGCGAGCGCCAGCAGGCCGGACGGCCCCTCGATCATCACGTCGCGCACGTCCGCGAAGGTCTCGCCGACGAGCGCGATCCGCCCGACGGGGCTCGCCGTGAAGGCGGGATCGCCCAGCGCCAGCGCCCGCACCCATTCGGCGCCGGTGCGGGTCTTGCCCGAGCCGCGCCCGCCGATCACCGCCCAGGTGGTCCAGGGTGTTCGCCCCTCGCAGGGCGGCAGCTGGTCGGGGCGGGCGCAATGGAGCCAGTCACGCGCCAGGGTCAGGACCAGGGCCGGCGGCAGGCTCGCCAGGAAGGCCGGCAGCCGCCCCGTCGCCTGCGAATGCCGCATAGCGGTCCGCGATCTGCGCGCGCAGGGCGGGCAGGTCGAGGCCGCCGCCGCCGGGGTCGCCACCCGCATCCGCGCCATCGTCCGTCTCCCGCCGCCCGTCCGCATCGATCTCGTCCAGTAGCTTCTTGAGGCCGCCGAGATCGCGCAGCACCTTGGCCGAATCGAGGGGTTTGGGTGCGAGGGTCTTGGCCGCGGGGGTCTTGGGTGCTTGCCGCAGCGCCTTGTCGAACCGCGAAATCTGGCGGGCGATGTGGCGGCGCAGGGTCGCCCGCAGGTCGTTCTTTCCGCCCGGCGACGGCGACGGGCGCCAGCCGTAGCGCTGGCTCCATTTCGCGATGGTCGACGGGTGGGCGACGCCGGTCTCCGCGGCGATCTGCCCAAATGTCTTGGAGGTTGTGCGCACCAGCGCCTCGACGCGCCGACGCCCCTCCTGAGGCGAACCCGTCATCGCCGCCCCCGCCGTCTCTCGTCACACTTCTTGAGCGTGGAGGAGTGATAGCCCAGGAGCGTCGCGGTGTCAATCATTAATTCCTATGAAAGGAATTAATGAAAGGCAATACACTTCGCAAACCCAACTTGATCGCCCAGCTAGGCCATTGCGCAGCATTTCGGTCCAGCTACCATGTGAGGCATGGCGGGCTTCAAATTTGATTATGCGCCTCTGTTAGCGCCAGGCCGTCATTATCGACAACTGGCCGAGATTGAGGAGCTATGCGTACGCCCTTTCTCGAAATCCAAAGTCCGAAGCCAACTTTTCGCTAGGTTGTCAGATTTCATACTTGTATTCACGATAAAGAGGATCAGGTGCGAAATGCTTATTAATGGAAGCTTTTTGACAGAAAAGATGGATCCCTCTGATGTCGATGTCGCAGTTATTCTTGATCCAGATGTCGCAGAAAATCTTACAGATGAGCAAGAGTCATTAATTTATTCTATAAACGATAATAATTTTATTGACGGAGTGGACGGTTTCGTAGAAACTTTGTTTCCGATAGGGCACCCCTCGTTTCGACTTGGTGGCAATGAAATGCTATGGAGCGAGCAGTGCGGCCGGGAGCATAACGGCGAGTACCTGAAGGGAATAGCGGTGTTGAGGTTGGGCGAAACCGATGTCGGGCTACGCATCCGTCGCTGAAGAGACTAGGCGTGCGCTTGCCTCAGTGGCGAGGCTGGAAGCGGCTTCCATGCGGGAGCCGGACAGCAAGGCCCTACGCATGAACCTCGCCGCGAAGCAGAAGCTTGCCGGGCAGCTCCGCCAGCGCATGTTTGAGGCCGCCAGCGAAGCACAAATCGAGGTCTGTAATTACCGGCTCATACAGGTGGAAAACCGTCGCTACGGGCTCTCCTATGTGTCCGAGTCGATGCTTACTTATCAGAACCTATTCACGCAGGTTCACGACGCCAAGAAGAATGGCCCGAAAGCTAAGGCTACGTTTGGCAACGAGGCACTTGAAGAGAGCATGATGGAGCTTGGCTACACCTATGCCGGCTCACTCGGCGTGGTGCTGCTGGCGCCCACTCAACGGGATATATTTCAGCATGGCGCGCTGGACGCCTCAATTGACGCATTTTTTCGCGTAGTTGAGATAGACAGCCGATCGGCCGTGAGGCATGTCGCGCAGGAGCTTGGCAACGCGGTAATAAAACGTGTCCATGACTGGTCTGCGGCTAACGTCAAAGGTGGTTTTGACGCCGACGTGCGCTGGAATCGCTCAGATGGCCGTCAGCTAGGCCAGCTTGTCGGCCGCGAGCGTATGGAGCGCATTGTCGGCATTATCGAAGCGGCATCGGACGAGATACGAAACATCCGACCAATCGTTGGAACACTTGTTGGCATAGACGTGATGACCGGCTCTTTCCACCTAGTCGTGCCCAATGGGGAAGACTTCAAGGGATTGCTGGGACCGGACTTTGATCGGAACCGCGAATGGCCGGTAAACCGAGCCTATGGGGCCACCATCCTTGAAGCCCGCACCACCATTTACTCGACTGAGCAAACCCGGCGGCAACATACTCTGCTCAATCTTTCTGATCGGGCGCCGGATCTATCGGCTCCGGCAGCCGCGCCTGTACGGCGTTAGCGAAGGCCTTTTCAAGCGCTTCACCTGTCTCGTCACACCTAGCTGTCATTGCTAAGGAGCTTGCGCATTCGAGGGTGTCGGGCGAGGCTGTGGTTGCTAGCGTCGCTGCCCGTTTCACGTGAAACGCCCACCTCCCAGAAAAAGCTCCCAAGATCCCCCTCCACAGGCCAATCCCCCGACCCCGTGACAGCGACTCGCCATCCGCGTTACGCCAACCGGATGGCCGCCTTCACCTTCATCCATGCCGCCGACCTGCATCTGGGCAGCCCTTTGACAGGGCTCGCGCTCAAGGATGCCGAGATCGCCCGGCGGTTCGCCTCGGCCGGGCGGCGGGCGTTCGAGGAGCTGGTGGACCGGGCCATCGCCCTGAAGGTGGCGTTCCTGATCGTGGCCGGGGACGTCTACGACGGCGATTGGGCCGACAACACCATCGGGCTGTTCTTCGCCCGGCAGGTGGCGCGACTCGACCGGGCCGGCATTCCGGTGGTGCTGGTGCGGGGCAACCACGATGCCGAGAGCGTCATCACCAAGGCGATCACGCTGCCCCCTTGCGTGCGCGGCTACCGCGCCGACCGGGCCGAGACCCACCGCCTCGACCACCTGCGGGTGGCCCTGCACGGGCGCAGCTTCCCCAACCGGGCGGTGGAGGAGAACTACGCCCTGACCTATCCGGCGCCCGTGCCGGGCTGGTTCAACATCGGCGTGCTCCACACCTCCTGCACCGGCTCGTCGCTGCACGACACCTATGCGCCCTGCTCGATCGCCGATCTCACGGGGCGCGGCTACGATTATTGGGCGCTCGGCCACATCCACGAGCATGCCGAGCTCGCCCGCGACCCGTGGATCGTGTTTCCCGGCAACCTCCAGGGCCGCTCGGTGCGCGAATGCGGGGCCAAGGGCGCCGTGGTGGTGGAGGTCGCCGACGGCCGGGTGACGGGGGTGAGCCGGCTCATCGTCGACCAGGCCCGGTTCGCGACCCTGGACGTCGCCCTCGCCGGGATCGCCGAGGAGGGCGAGGCGCTGGCGGCGATCGAGGCGGCCCTGCGGCCCCTGGCTCAGGAGGCCGGCGGGCGGCTCCTGGCCCTGCGCCTGCGCCTCACCGGACAGACCGGCCTGCACGACCGCATCGCCGCCGACCGCGAGGCCTTCACCGCCGAGGTCCAGGCGGCGGCCCAGCGCATCCACGAGGACATCTGGCTGGAGCGCCTCGTCAACGCCACCCGCCGGCCCGAGGGGGCGGGTCCGCGCATCGACATTTCCGGCATCGACCCCGTCGCGATGCTGGCCAGCGTCGAGCGCGACCCGGATTTCCGGGCCCGCGCCGCGGCGGTCCTGGCCGAGATCGGGGGCAAGCTCCCGGCCGGGGCCGGCGGGGAGGAGTTGTCCGACCTCGACGCCCTCTGCGCCGAGGCCGAGGCGGTGATCGTCGGGCGCCTGTCCGGCCGGTCCTGCTGATGCGCCTCCTCAGCCTCGACCTCGAACGCTACGGCCCCTTTTCCGGCCGCCGCCTCGCCTTCCGGCCGGATGCGCGGCTGCACGTGGTGCTCGGCCCCAACGAGGCCGGCAAGAGCACGGCGCTGGCCGCCGTCACCGACCTGCTGTTCGGGATCGAGGCGCGCACCCGCTTCGCATTCCTGCACGAGATGAAGACCCTGCGGCTCGGGGCCGAGATCGAGGCCGTGGACGGCCGCCGCCTCGCCTTCCGCCGGCGCAAGGGCAACAGCGGCACCCTCGTCGACGCCGCCGATGCGGCCCTGCCCGATGACGCGCTGGTGCCCTTCCTCGGCGGGCTCACCCGCGACGTGTTCTGCCGCGCCTTCGGACTCGATGCGGCCAGCCTGCGCCAGGGCGGCCGGGAGATGCTCACCAGCGACGGGGAGGTCGGGGCCAGCCTGTTCGCCGCCGCCTCGGGCCTGCGCGGCTACCACGACCTGCAGAAGGGGCTCGGCACCGAGGCCGACGCCATCTTCGCCCCGCGCCGCTCGAAGGACCGCACCTTCTACCAGGCCCTCGACCGGCACGAGGCCGCCCGCCGGGCGATCCGCGAGACCGAACTGCGCGCGGGCGACTGGCGCGCCCTCAACGACGAGATCGAGGCCGCCGCATCCCGCCTCGACGCGATCCGCGACGCCCGCGAGGCCATCGCCCGCGAGCGCGCCCGGCTCGAACGACTCAAGCGCGTCGCCCCCCTGGTGGCCGCCATCGACGCGATCTCGGCGCAGGCGGAGGCCGACCCCGACCTCGTCGAGGCCAGCCCGGACTGGATCGACCGCCTCGGCGACGCGCTCTCGGCCCTGCGCTCGGCCGGTGCGGAACAGGCCCGGGCCCGCACCGCCCTGGCGCATGCCAGCGCCGACCGCGACGCGGTCACCGTCGAGGCCGGCGTGATCGCGCGCGACCAGGACGTCCTCGAACGGTTCCGCGGCATCGACCGGTTCGACAAGGACGGGGTCGATCTCACCCGCATCCAGGCCGACGCCGACCGGGCCGCGGCCGACCTCGACCGCCTGGCCATCCGGGTCGGCCTGCCCGACCGCGCCGCCCTGTCCGCCCGCCAGCCCTCGGACGCCGCCCGCGCCCGCATCGACGCCCTGGTCCGCGAGGGCCGCGAGCGCGAGGCCACGCTCACCCGGCTCCGGCGCGACCTCGCCGCGGCCACCGCCGAGGAAGCCGACCTCGCCCGCGCGGTGGAGGCCGAGGGGGTGGTGGTCGATCCGGGCCCCTTGCGCGCCGCCTTCAAGGTGCTGGCTCCCTTGCGCGAGGATCTGGCCCGGCGCGACGCCCTCGATGCGGCGGTGCGGCACGAGGCGCGGCTGCTCGCCGGGCAGGCCGCCCGCCTCTCGCCCGCCGTGACCGACCCCGCCGCCCTGGTCGATGCGCCCCTGCCCCAGCCCGAGACGGTGGCGCGGTTCCGCACCCTGATGGAGACCAAGGAGCGCGAGCGCCTGCGCGCCTGCGATGCCCTCGCCACCGCCCGCAAGGCGGTGGCGGCGACCCGCACCCGGCTCCTGCGCCGCGAGGCCGGCCGGCCGATCCCGTCGCTCGTCGATCTCTCCGCCCTGCGCCGGGAGCGCGACGACCTGTTCGCCCCGCTGCGCGCCGGCACGGCCGGCGCCGACCCCATCGCCCGCTACGAGCGCGCCGTCGCGGCCGCCGACCGCATGGCCGACGACCTCGGCCTGGACGCCGCCCGCGTCGCCGAGCAGGCCGCCGACCACCGCCGCCTCGCGGCCGAGGAGGAGGAGGAGGCCGGCGCCCGCGCAAGCCTCGACGAGATCGCGGCGGAGGCCTCCCAGGCGCTGGACGACTGGCGCGCCGCCTGGGCCCCGGCCGGCATCCTGCCGCTGCCGCCGGCGGAAATGGCGGTCTGGCTCGGCGAGGCGGTCAACCTCATCGAGGGCCAGCAGGTCCTGGAGAGCCGGCAAAATGAAATCGCGGCCCTCTCGCGCCGCATCGAGGCGTGCCGGACGCCCCTGGTCGATCTGGCCGCCCGCGCCGGCCTGTCCGGTCTCGATACCCTGCCGCCGGCGCTCCTCCTGGCGCGGCTCGACGACCGCATCACGGAGCTCGCCGGCCTGTGGGAGGCCGGCCGCGAGGCCAAGGCGCGGCTGCGCGCCGCCGCGACGCAACGGGCCCGGCTCGGCGACGCCCTCGGCGAGGCCGACGCCGGCCGCACCGCCTGGGCGGCGGGCTGGGGCGAGGCCGTCGCCGCCGTCGGTCTCACAGCGACCGCCAGCCTCGCCGAGGCCGAGGGCGCCATCGAGGCATGGCGGGCGGTGCCGCTCGCCCTCGACGCGCACGACACCCTCGCCCGCCGGGTCGCCGGCATCCGCCGCGACCGCGAGACCTATGCCGCGACCGTGGCCGAACTCCTGGCCGCCGTCGCCCCCGACCTGGCGGAGATGGCGCCCAGCGCCGCGATCCGTTCCCTGCACGGCCGCCTGCAACAGGCCCGCGACGCCCAGGCGCGCCGCACCGCGCTGACGCGCCACTGTGACGAGGCGGACCGCAGGGTCGAGATCGCCGACGCCGACCTCGCCAGGGCCGAAGCGGCCCTGACCGGACACCTCGCCGGTTACCGGCCCGATCTCGGCGCCGATGCCGTTCCCGCGATCGAGACCCTGCAGGGCCGCCTCCTGGCCCGCGCCCGCCTGCGGGCCGATCTCGCCGCCCGCCGGGCCGAACTCACCCGCGCCGCCGACGGCCTGCCCGAGGCGAGCCTGCGCGACGACCTCGTGGCGACCTCGCCCGATGCCATCGAGGCGGCGCTCGCCCGCATCGCCATGGAGGACGAGGCCCACGACCAGGAGGGCCGCGTCGTCTTCGCCGACCGCGACCGGGGCGAGCGCCGCCGACAGGACCTCGAGGGCGGGGTCGGCGCCGAACTCGCGGTCGCCCAGCGCAAGGCGGCGGAGGCCGAGTTGCAGGTCCACGCCCGGCAGTGGGCGGTGCTCAAGCTCGCCCACCTCATGCTCGGCACCGCCATCGGCCGCCACCGGGCCGGACAGCAGGACCCGCTCCTGTCGCGGGCCGGCGACCTGTTTTCGGGCCTGACCGGGGGCGCCTTCGCCGGGCTGGCGCAGGAGTACGACGAGGCCGACACCCCCCGCCTCACCGGACGCCGGGCCGACGGCGGCTCGGTCCCGGTCGAGGGCCTGAGCGAGGGCACCCGCGACCAGCTCTACCTCGCCCTGCGGCTCGCCTACCTGCAGGATTACGCCGCCCGCGGCGAGCCGGCCCCCTTCATCGGCGACGACCTCTTCATCACCTTCGACGACGCCCGCACCGGCCACGGCCTGGAGGCCCTGGCCGCGGTGGGCGGGACGATCCAGCCGATCCTGTTCACCCACCACGCCCATGTCGCCGACCTCGCCCGCGCGCGGCTGGGCGATGGGGTCGATGTCGTGACGATGTGAGGGGGCGCGCCAACCCTTCCCCCTTCAACGGGCTATCGGATGCACGCATTTCTCCCACCCGCCACCTCATCCTGAGGTGCCCGCGTCAGCGGGCCTCGAAGGAGGTTTCCAGAGGGCACAGCGGTATCTGGAGGGCTCCTTCGAGGCCTCCGCTTCGCTCCGGCACCTCGGGATGAGGGGAGAGGGTGGGACGAGCCAGGACGGCGTTCGGGGATGTGCGAATACGGTCGCTCCGCGGGGGGAGGGTTTCAGAGCCCCCCGAAGGCCCCCAGGATCCGCGCCCACGAGCGCGTGCCCTTGTGGAAACTGCGCAGGTCGTACTTCTCGTTGGGCGAATGGATGCGGTCGTCGTCGAGGCCGAAGCCGATGAGCAGGGTGTTGCGGTCGAGCAGGCGCTTGAAGTCGCCGACGATCGGGATCGAGCCGCCCGCGCCGATGGTGACGGGGGCCACCCCCCATTCCGCGGCCAGCGCCGCCTTGGCGATGTCGAGTTCCGGCATGTCGAACGGCAGGCTGATGGCCCGCGAGCCCTTGTAGCAGACCACCTCCACCGAGCAGTCGGCGGGGATGCGCTCCCGCACGAACGCCTCGAAGGTGGTCGCCAGCACCTCCGGGTCCTGGTCGTCCACGAGGCGGAACGAGACCTTGGCGCTGGCCTGGGATGCGATCACCGTCTTGGTGCCCTCGCCCGTGTAGCCGCCGACGATGCCGTTGGCGTCGCAGGCCGGGCGCGACTGGATCTGCTCGATCAGCATGCGCCCGCGCTCGCCGGACGGCTGGCTCAGGCCGATCGGCCCCAGGAACTTGTCCGGGCTGAGGTCGAGGCCGCGCCACTGCTCGAGGATCTCGGGCGGGGTCTCGCGCACCCCCTCGTAGAACCCCGGCAGCGTCACCCGGCCGTCGGTGTCGTGCAGGTCGGCGATGATCTTGGCGAGCACGTGGATCGGGTTCGCGGCGGCCCCGCCGAAGAAGCCCGAATGCAGGTCGCGGTCGGCGCAGGTGACCTTGACCTCGAAATAGGCGAGCCCGCGCAGCGAGGTGGTGATCGCCGGCGTCGTGGAATTCCACATGCTGGTGTCGCACACGAGCACGATGTCGGCGGCCAGCTTGTCCCGGTTGGCCGCCACCCATTCGGGCAGGCCCTGCGAGCCGTTCTCCTCGGCACCCTCGATCAGGATGGTGACGCCGCAGGGCAGTTCCCCCTCCATCGCCTTCCAGGCGCGGCAGGCCTCGACGAAGGTCATCACCTGGCCCTTGTCGTCGGAGGCGCCCCGCGCGACGATCCGCTTCTCGCCCGCGGCATCGGTGGCGATGCGCGGCTCGAACGGCGGCGTCTCCCATAAGGACAGCGGGTCCACCGGCTGCACGTCGTAATGCCCGTAGAACAGCACGTGCGGCTTCCCGGGCTTCGGCGCATGCGCCAGCACCACCGGGTGCAGGCTGGTCTCGTGGATGCCGGTCTCGAAGCCGATCGCCGCGAGGGTGCCCTCCAGCCAGGCGGCGGCCTCGCGGCAATGGCCGGCATAGGCCGGATCGGTGGAGATCGAGGGGATGCGCAGGAACGAGAACAGCCGCGCGAGGGCGTTGTCGAGATCGTGGTCGATGTCGTTGAGCACGGGGTCGAGCGCGGCCATGGCGGGATCCTGATCGGGGTGCGTTTCCAGAAGGCGTAGCCGAGGCCGGGGCCGGCCGTAAACCGTGGCCCCGTCCGGCCCGGGGGAACAGGGCGCAGACTGGAACTGTTATCGACTGCGCCGAGCGGCCTGCCAGCGGGCCCCGCCGCACGACCCCGGTCCGCCCGCTTGTCGCGCGCAGACCATTCGACCGAAGCAAACAGCGGATCGCCCATGCTCATCGACAGCGGCTCACCCCGGGCCATGGAGACCGTCGGCATCAGCCTGACGATCAACGGCGAGGTCCGCACCCTCGAGGTCGCCCCCTGGACGACGCTGCTGGATCTGCTGCGCGAACGGCTCGATCTGACCGGTACCAAGAAGGGTTGCGATCACGGCCAGTGCGGTGCCTGCACGGTGCTGGTGGACGGCAAGCGCATCAATTCGTGCCTGGCGCTGGCCGTGATGAAGGACGGCGCCACCGTCACCACCATCGAGGGCCTGACCGAAGCCGGCACCCTGCACCCGCTCCAGGCCGCCTTCGTGGAGCACGACGCCTTCCAGTGCGGCTATTGCACCCCCGGCCAGATCTGCTCCGCGGCCGGGATGATCGCCGAAGGCCATGCCCGGTCGCGGGACGAGATCCGCGAGGCGATGAGCGGCAACATCTGCCGCTGCGGCGCCTACACCAACATCGTCGACGCCATCGAGGACGTGATGCAGTCGGGAGCCGCCCGATGAACCGCTTCGATTACGTCCGCGCCGGCACCGTGGCCGAGGCCGTGCAGGCGGTGGCCGGCGGCGGCCGCTTCATCGCCGGCGGCACCAACCTCGTCGATCTGATGAAGTACAACGTCGAGCGGCCAGGGCGCCTCGTCGACATCACCCGCCTGCCGCTGGATGCCATCGAGGAGCACGAGGGCGGGCTTCGCATCGGCGCCCTCGTCACCAACGCCACCGCCGCCTACGATGCGCGCATCGTGGCGCGCTACCCCGTCCTGGCCAACGCGATCCTGGCCGGTGCGTCGGGCCAATTGCGCAACGCGGCCACCACCGGCGGCAACCTCAACCAGCGCACCCGCTGCTATTATTTCTACGACGAGGCGACGCCCTGCAACAAGCGCGAGCCCGGCAGCGGCTGCCCGGCCATCGGCGGCGTCAACCGCATCCACGCGATCTTCGGGGCCAGCGACGCCTGCATCGCCACGCACCCGTCCGACATGTGCGTGGCGTTGGCCGCCCTCGACGCCGTGGTGCGGGTGGCCGGCCCCGGCGGCGAGCGCAGCATCCCGTTCGCCGACTACCACCGTCTGCCGGGCGACACGCCCCACATCGACACCACCCTGGCACCCGACGAGATCGTCCTTTCGGTGGATCTGCCGGAGCAGGATGCGGCCTCGCATTACACCTACCTCAAGCTGCGCGACCGGCTCTCCTACGCCTTCGCGCTCGTGTCGGTGGCGGCCGTGCTCGATCTCGACGGCGATACCATCCGGGCGGGCCGCTTCGCTCTGGGCGGCGTCGCCCACAAGCCCTGGCGCAACCCGCAAGCCGAAGCCTCGCTCCGGGGCAAGCCGGCGACGGCCGAGACCTTCGAGGCCGCCGCCGCCATCGTCGTCTCGGAGGCCGAGCCCCAGTCGGGCAACGCCTTCAAGGTCGAACTCGCGCGACGCGCCATCGTGCGCGGCCTCTCCCAGGCCGCCGCCGGCACGCCGCAGTCGATCTCCGACAAGCGCATCGCGTAAAGGTCACAGCCTCATGGTCACCACCATCAGCTCCACCGGCACCGACCGCTACGTCGGCACCGCCCACAGCCGCGTGGACGGTCCGGCCAAGGTCACGGGCCTTGCCAAATACGCCGGCGAGTTCGCGGCCCCCGACCTCGCCCACGGTTACGTCGTCTCCGGCGGCATCGCCAAGGGCAGGATCACCGCCATCGAGACGGCCGAGGCCGAGGCGGTGCCCGGCGTCATCAAGGTCTTCACCCACGAGAACCGGCCGCGCACGGCCTGGCTCGACTACAACTACCGCGACGCGGTGGCGCCCCCCGGCTCGCCGTTCCGGGCGCTCTACGACGACGTGATCCACTACAGCGGCCAGCCGGTCGCCCTGGTGGTGGCGGAGGACTTCGAGACCGCCCGCCATGCCGCCTCGCTGGTGAAGGTCGCCTATGCCGCCGAGGTGCCGGCCACCGACGTCGATGCCCAGGCCGAATTCGCCTACGACCCGCCAAAGAAGCGCGCCGGGATCAAGCCGCCGCCCCAGCCCTGGGGTGACGCGACGGGGGCCTACGAGGCCGCGCCGGTGAAGCTCTCCAACGATTACCGCCTCGCCGTCGAGCACCACAACCCGATGGAGCCGCACGCCTCCACCGTGGTTTGGGACGGTAACGGGCGCATCACCGTCTACGACAAGATCCAAGGCGTCTCGAACAGCCAGGGCTACATCGCGGCGGTGTTCGGGATGAAGAAGGACGAGGTGCGGGTGCTCAATCCCTACCTCGGCGGCGGCTTCGGCATCGGCCTGCGCCCGCAATACCAGCTCTTCCTCGCCGTGATGGCCGCGCGCGACCTCGAACGCTCGGTGCGCGTGACCCTGACCCGCGACCAGATGTTCACCTTCGGCTACCGCCCCGACGTGCGCCAGCGCGTCAGCCTCGGGGCCGATGCCGCCGGCAATCTCCAGTCGCTGCGCCACGACGCCCTCTCGGGCACCTCGCGCTTCGAGGATTACCAGGAGGTCGTCGTCAACTGGTCGGCCATCCTCTACGATTGCGACAACGTCGCCTTGAGCTACAAGCTCGCGCAGATCGACACCTACACGCCGGCCGACATGCGCGCGCCCGGCGCGGTGACCGGCGTCCTCGCCCTCGAGATCGCCATGGACGAGCTGGCCTATGCCACCGGCCAGGACCCGGTGGCGCTGCGCCTGGCCAATTATTCCGAGCGCGACCGCACCGAGGGCAAGCCGTTCGGCTCCAAGGCGTTGCGCGCCTGCTACGCGCAAGGGGCCGAGCGCTTCGGCTGGGAGCGGCGCAACCCGGAGCCGCGCTCCATGACGGAGGGGCGCGAGCTGGTGGGCTGGGGCATGGCCACCGGCGTGTGGGAAGCCCTGATGCAGCAGTCGAGCGCCCAGGCGACCCTGACCTCGGACGGCAAGCTCGTGGTCGGCAACTCCACCGGCGACATCGGCACCGGCACCTACACCATCCTGACGCAGATCGCCGCCGAAGTGCTGGGCCTGCCGATGGAGGACGTCACGACCAAGCTCGGCGACACCGATCTGGCCGAGGCGCCCGTGGCCGGCGGCTCCTGGACCGCCGCCTCGTCCGGCACCGCCGTGATGAAGGCCTGCCGCAAGATCGCCGCCGACGTCTTCGCCATGGCCCGCGCCATGGACGACTCGCCGCTGGCCAACGTCGACTTCGACCGCGTGGTCTTCGAGGGCGGCCGCATCGCGGTGGCCGGGGACCCGTCGCGCAGCGTCTCGCTCGTCGACGCCATGACGGCGGGTGCCGTCGACAAGGTCGAGGCGACCGAGTCCGCCGGGCCGGACTCCGGCCACGCCAAGGAGTTCGCGGCCTATACCCACTCTGCGATCTTCGTGGAGGTGAAGGTCGACGAAGACCTCGGCCAGGTGCGGGTGACCCGCGTGGTCTCGGCCATCGCGGCGGGCAAGATCATCAATCCCAAGACCGCACGCAGCCAGATCCTGGGCGGCGTCGTCATGGGTATCGGCTCGGCCCTCGAAGAGGAGTCGATGCTCGACCACACCATCGGCCGGTTCATGAACCACAACCTCGGCGAGTATCACGTACCGGTGAACGCCGACATCCAGAACCTCGACGTGATCTTCGTCGAGGAGGAGGACAAGGCCAACCCGATGGGCGTGAAGGGCCTGGGCGAGATCGGCATCGTCGGCACGGCCGCCGCCATCGCCAATGCGGTGTTCCACGCCACCGGCAAGCGCATCCGCGATCTGCCCATCACCGTGGACAAGCTCATCGACTGAGATCCATCGTCACCGGGTCGGCCCTGCCACCGGCCGGATCGGACACCTCGTCCGATCCGGCCTTTTTCGTGCGCGCCGTGGCTCCGCGCTTCGAATGTGGAGGGCCGCAAGGTATTTTATGGGTAGAGTGGAATCGTTCTCGATCGACGCCAGTCGACGATATAAGAATTACAATCTATAGGAATTCCAATATTGCGATCGCTGCTTGATCTTGCCGTGATCGGTCTTCATTCAGGTCGCCGGAACGGGTGATCGACGGAGGCCGGAATGGTGGAACGGGTGCTGACGACGATCCGTCAGTGGGGGCAGATCGCGTGGTGGGACGGCTCTTGCCTCGACCTGCGCCTCCACCGCCTCGCCGGGTTCATCGACCGCGACGGCGCCGACCCCGCGCTGGCGCCCGCGCGGGAGGTCCGCCATGGCCGCTGATCGCGCGAACCGGCCGTGTTCGGCCGCCGCCGCGACCCGGGCCGACCTCGACGAGGCGATCCGGCGGGCGTTCTGGACCGTGCTGCATCGCGGTCCCTTGCCGCCGATGGACGCCCTGCAGGTGGCCGCCCGCACGATCGGGACCCTCTACCGCCAGATGGCGCAGGCTCACGACGGCCCCGGCGGTTGCGCCTGCGGCTGGGAGCCGGACCCGGACGGCGACCTCGTGGTGCTCGAAGCCCAGCTCGCCGCCGCCCTGCTGCAACCGCCGTCGCAGGATCTCGCCCAGATGGCCACGATGGGCCAGGCCTGACGCCGTCTCCTTCGGCTGAAACCGTGGGTTCCTGCGGCCTCGGCATCGCACGGGTCGGTGGGGTTCCTCTTAACCCTCCCCGACTAGACTCTCCGGTGGCGCGACGTCAGGGCCGGGGCCGCGCGGGGAGAGTTCGGATGGACGGTTTCTATCGCGGCGTCGAGGCGTCGCTCCTGGCGCTGTCCCTCGCCCTCGGGCTCGGCGCATGGGTGGCGACCGCGCCGATCGGCACCACCGATGCGCTTCAGATCGCCGTCGTCCTGCCCATGCTGAGCGTCACCGCCGGCCACGACGGCACCCCCCGGAACCCGGTTTCGGTGCCGCGATAACAGGCATCCGGTGTCGTGCCGCACGCGGCGCGATATTTATCGCCGGTAACCGCGTTCGTTCTGCAACTGAATACGGTTTTCGCGCTTTACTTGTCCGACGGTCGGGACGATCTGGAGCCGGTGACGGGCCGGGTCATCGCCGGAGCGCCGAATGCGGTGTTTCCAGGTCAAGGCAGGCGGACGAGAAGATCATGAGCGCGAAGAACACGAGCCTGGCCGCCCTTGCGGCGGGCGTCGCTATGGCGTTTGCCCTGGCCGGCGTTCAGCCCGCCACGGCCGCCCCCGAGGCGGTCACCACCAAGGTCGCCCAGGTGTCGAGCGCCGACACCCAGCCGGCGCTCTCGCCCGATACCGGTGACGACGCCGCCAATTGCAGCCGTGCCCGTCGCCGCCTCTGGGTCGACGGCGAAGGCTGGATCGTGCGCCGCGTCACCACCTGCCGCTGAGCCGGCCGTTTCGGTCCGCCGACCTGGCGCGTCACACCGCGAAGCCCGTCCCACCACGTTCGCCTACGCAGTCTTCGCCCCTGGCGCTACGGTGCCGTTCGGAACGACTCTCTCCCTCGCAGTGTTCATGGATTGGGTTAAGCAATCCTTACCGCGCGGGCAGGAGTACGGCGTATGAGGTGGTCGCAACGGATGTCGCTGAGGGCGCTCGGCTCGGTTCTGGTCCTCGCCAGCGCTACCGCCGGCGTCTCGGCGCAGGGCTATTACGGCGGCTCCCGCTCGGTCGTCTACGGCCCGTCCTACGGCCATGGATTCGCCGAGCCGGCGATCCGCGGCGACTACATCGGCGCCCCCTTCACCCGGTTTCCGTCCCCAAGCGACATCGTCCCGCCCGCCTGGGGCTACGGCACCTACGGCATTCCCACCGCGAGCGGGATCCGTGCCGCGCCCAGCGGTGTCCCCACCGTCTACGTCATCGACGCGCCCGCCCGCAGAAGCGGCCTTGCCGGCGACGACCGTACGAGCCGTCCGGGCGTCGCATACGATGCCCGTCGTGGATACGGCGGCGGTGCGCGCGTGATCTCGGTCTCGGTGCCCCGGCGCTGATTGGTGCTGCATCGGGACCGTCGTCGGGCGGATTTGGCAACCCATTAAGGTGTTGCGGTTAGTCTGAGGGGGAATCGTCTCCCTTGGACAGATCCGGACGCCATGCACATCGTCATCGTCGATTCCAGCCGCGTCGTCCTCAAGATCGTCGCCGGGTTGCTGGAACCGCACGGTCACACGGTCGGCGTGTTCACGAACTCCGCCGAGGCGCTCGATTACGTCACCCAGACCGCCTCGGTGCGCGTGCTCATCACCAGCCTCGAGGTCCGGCCCCTGAGCGGGCTCGAATTGTGCTGGTCGGCCCGCCTCCTGGCCGAGGCCAACCGCCCGCTCTACGTCATCACCATGTCCTCGGCCCGCAATGCGCGCAATCTGGCCGAGGCGCTGGACAGCGGGGCCGACGACTTCATCGAGAAGCCGCCGGGCGCCGAGGAACTCCACGCCCGCCTGCGCGCCGCCGAGCGCCTCACCACCATGCAGAGCGAACTGATCCGGCTCGCCGACACCGATCCCCTCACCGGCCTCCTCAACCGCCGCGCCTTCCTCAAGCGCGTCCACGAGGCGGCCGAGCGCGTCGGCAACCACGGCCGAATGAGCGCCATCATCGCCGATATCGACTTCTTCAAGCGCATCAACGACGAGCACGGCCACGACGTCGGCGACACCGCCCTGCAGAGCGTCGCCCGCGAACTGGCCGCAGACGGCATCGTCGGGCGCCTGGGCGGCGAGGAATTCGCCATCGTGCTGCCCAACAAGACCCTGGCCGAGGCCGAAGCCGCCGCCGGCCGCCTGCGCCTCGTCATCGAGTCCCTGCGGCTGCGGGGCGCCAAGACACCCATCCGCGTCACCTGCAGCTTCGGCGTCAGCGAATGGTCGGAGGGCGACACCGTCGAGGGCATGATCAAGCGGGCCGACATCGCCGTCTACGAAGCCAAGGTGGCCGGGCGCAACCGCGTCGTCTCCGCCACCACCGATCTCCTCCTCGAGCGGGCCGGCTGAGCGGACGGACGCCGCCGCCCGTGTGCCTTGCGGTCGGCACGCCAAGTCGCCCGCGAGCCAAGGTGGTTGACGGGGCGCCGCCCGGTCGTGCAAGCGGCTGGCCGATGTCGCCGATATCTCCCGGCGTTCCGTCGCAAAGCGCGAGGATGATGCATGACGAGCCTCGCCGAACCCGCGGCGCAGGCCGCACGCCGTGTCGGCGGTGAGATCTGGCCGATCACCGATCACGTCGTGGTGTGCCGCTATCCCGTCTCGACCTCGCTGCCGATCCCGCTGGCGGTGCTGGCGCCCGGCGGCCTCGACCTCGTGACCTGGACCTTCGCCGGCATGGGCGAGGCCGGGAGCGGGGGGCAGGCACCGGTGGCGCTCCTGGTCCTGGCCGGTCCCGATGCCGCCACCGCCCTGCGCGAGGCCGGCGAACTGGCGCTGGCGACGCATTTCCACGATCTCGCCATCGCCGTTCCCCGCTCCGGCACCGCCCAGGCCCTCACCGCCGTCGAGCGCGAGGCGCTGTGCGTGGCCGTCCTCTCGGCGATCGTGCCCGAAACGGTGGGGCCGCTGTCGAAGCTCCTGCCGATGCTGCGGCCGGTGATCGACGCCCTGCCGGTGCCGGAGACGGCCCCGGAACTGACCGTGTCGGGCGAGGGCGCCTCGACGGTGACGCTGGCGGGCTTTTCGGTGCCGAACTACCTCCTCCTGCGCGGGGACGGCGATCTGTCCTGTGCCCGCGTCGCCTCGGCGCGGGTGCGGCCGGGAGGCGACGTCCGCACCGATCTGACCCTGGACACCGTCTGGGGGCGGCCGTGCCGCACGCGGCCCGACCGGGCGATCCTCCTCACGGAGGCGGGCTTTTCCACCGCCCGCATCGTGGCGGCCCCCGCCCCGCGATGAGTGCGGACACGATCCTCGTCCTGGCGCCGATGCCGCCCTTCCCCACGAGCGCGGGCAACCGCCGCCGCCTCGTGACCACCTGCCAGTCCCTGCAGCGGGCCGGCTTTGCCGTGGACCTCGCCTACGTCGCCCACGAGGACCAGATCTACCGGCGGTTCGGCCAGCATCCGCCCACCGACATGGTGGCCACGGCGGCGTCGTTCCAGCGCAGCTTCCTGATCGAGGCGGACGAGACCATCCCCCTCAAGACGCGTGCGCGCTGCTTCGGCATCGACGACTGGTGCCCCCAGGCGGTCGGCGATTTCGTCGCCTGGTACTTGGCGGCCCACCCCGAGACCCGTACCGTCCTCGTCAACTACGTGTTCCTGTCGCGCGCGCTCGCCGCCGTCCCGCCCGGCGTCCTCACGCTGATCGACACCCACGACCGCTTCGCCGACCGGCAGCGGCAATACCGCCCGTTCCGGGCCGAGCCGAACTTCTTCTACACCGATACCGCCAACGAGACGATCGGCCTCGACCGCGCCGACATCGTGCTGGCGATCCAGTCCGAAGAGGCCGCCCACTTCCGCGCCCTGACCGCGAGCCGGGTGCACCTGCTGCCGCCGCGCTTCCTCGTCGAGGCTCCCTTCCGGACCCCGTCGCGCCTGGCGCGGCTCGGCTTCATCGGCCACGGCAACGATCCCAACCGCGTCTCGATCACCCGCTTCGTCGAGGCCTGGGCCGAGGGCTGGACGCCGGCGCGCCCGGAACTCGTGATCGCGGGCGAGATCTGCGCGAGCTTCGCCGGGCCCGTCCCGGCCGGGGTTCGCCTGGCCGGCTACGTCCCCTCGGTCGCGGCCTTCTACGAGGAGGTCGACCTCGTGGTGGCGCCGATGCTGATGGGCACCGGCCTCAAGATGAAGGTGGCCGAGGCCCTGTCCTTCGGCGTGCCGGTGGTGGGCACCGTGGTCGGCTTCGAGGGGTTCGATCCGCTCGTGCCGGCCCATCGCTGCGAGGGGGCGGAGGACGTCAAGGCGCAGGTTCTGTCCCTCGCCGGGGACGCGGACGGCCTCGCGGTCCTGGCCCGGGCCTGCGCCGACCTCTTCGCCACCTACAATGCCCGCGCCGAGGCTGCCGAGACGGACCTCGTGGCGATGATCCGCGACTGGCGGGCGCCGTCCCGCGACGGGCCGGTGCCCGAGCGGACCCGGCTCCGGGGCTGGCTCGCCAAGGCCGGCGACATGACCGATCGCGTGACGAGACCCTACGCCGCGATGTTCTCCGGCGGGGAGCCGAAGCCGGCCTCCGCCGAACCCGTCCCGCCGCCACCGGCCCCGCCGGCCGATCCCGCCCCGGAGCCCGTGGCGGTCCAGCGGTTCGGGACGGTGGTGCTCAGCGGCCTGGACTCCCTCGATTCGGCCCTGCGCGAGCATCCCGACCACGGCCGCCTCGTCGCCACCGAGCGCGTGCCGGCCGGAGCGGATGCCGCCGCCCGTGCCTATTCGCCCTCTCGCCGGCGCTGGTTCGCGACGGCCGCCGATGCGACGGCACCCCGGACCGCGGCCGCTCTTTCCGACGCCGGCTTTTGCGAGCGCCGCCTCGCCCTTTCCCCCGAATGGGTCCGCGACCGGGCGCTGCCGCGGGCCGTGCGCGAGGATCTCGCCCTGCTGCTGTCGCAGGCGGAGCCGGACTGGCGGGCACAGGCCCGTCTCGTCGGCATCTGCGACGGCATGCTCCTCCTCGCCACCGTGGTCCCGAGCCATTTCCTGACGGCACCGCGCGAAGCCGCGGTCTTCGCCGTCGACCGGGCCGGGCTGTCGGCCGGCGAGCGCATGGGGGGTGCCTTCGCCGAGACGGCGGCCGGATGGGGCGCTGCCTTCACCGCCCGGCGTCGCGACGAGCTGACCCCGGTGCCCGCCACCCTGCGCCTCGACCACGACCTGTCCCTGGCCGTCCCCGGCGACCGCATTCTCGTCCTTACCGATGACATGATCGGCGTGCTTGACCTCGCCGGCCCCAACGGGCCCGGAAGCCCGCCATGACCATCACCATCGACACCGTCGATCCCGCTGCCGGCCGCCGTGTCGCCCTCGTCGAGGCCGCGCTGATCTGGAACCATCTGGCGCTCAACGACGTGCGCATCGGCTTTCGCGATGTCGCCGCGCCCCGGGTCAGCGTGGTGATCGTCTCGCACGGGGCCGGCCCGCTCCTGGCGCTGACCCTCTACCGCCTCGCCGCGCAGCAGGACCTCGCCGGGGTCGCCTTCGAGGTGATCGTCGTCGACAACGCCTCGGATGCCGAGACGCGCACGCTGTTCTCCCGCCTTGACGGTGCGCGCGTGGTGCAGAACGCCGAGAACGTCGGCTTCGGGCCGGCCTGCAACGCCGGGGCGGCGCTGGCGCGGGCCCCCCACATCCTGTTCCTCAACCCTGACATCGACCTGATGCCGGGGGCGATGAAGGCGCTGGTCGACACCCTCGAGGAGTTCGACGAGGTCGGCATCGTCGGCGCACGCCTCGTCTTCCCCGGAGGCATCCTGCAGGAGGCCGGCGCGAATTTTCGCGACGACGAGCAGGTTACCCATCCCTACGGTCGCGGCTGGACCGATCCCTTCGCCGCCGAGGCCGGGTTCGCGCGCGACGTCGGCTACGTCTCCGGGGCGGTGCTGCTGATCGAGCGGGCGCTGTTCGAGGAGCTCGGCGGCTTCGACGACCGCTACGCACCGGCCTATTTCGAGGACACCGACCTGTGCGTGCGGGTCCTGCAGAAGGGCCGGCGGGTCGTCTACCAGCCCCGCGCCACCGCCATCCACGTCGAGAACGCCACCTCGCCCCGGCGCGAGGACGTCGAACGCCTGCTCGACCGCAACCGCGCCCTGTTCCGCGAGCGGCACGGGGCCTGGCTGTTCGAGCAGGGCCCGCAGCGCCGGGGGTTCGGCGGCCGCGACCAGGACGCCTTCGCCCTGCGCGTGCTGGTGGTCGACGACTTCACCCCGCACCAGGACCTCGGGGCCGGCCTGCCCCGGGCCAACGGCGTGCTCAACGCCATGGCCGACCTCGGCTACGCGGTGACCTTCTGCTCGGTGTTCGGCACGGGCGAGGAGCCGGCCGCCCGCCGCCGCGACCTCTCCACCCGCATCGAGGTCATCGACCCCTGCGGCCCCGAGGGGATCGCCAAGCTGATCCAGGAGCGGCCGGACTATTACGACGTGCTCTGGGTCAGCCGCCCGGCCAACATCGACCTCGTGTGCCAGATCGTCGACGACCTCGGCTTGACCCTGCGCCGGGTCGGACGCTCGCGGGTGATCTTCGATTCGGAGGCGCTGTTTGCCGTGCGCGCCTTCGTCACCGCCGCCTTGAACGGCGAGGCCGCCAACGCCGCGACTCTCGCCCGCGAGGCGAGGCGCGAGACCCGCAACTTTCCGCGCGCCGATCACGTCGTCTGCGTCTCGCAGGCCGAGGCCGGCCTCGTCGCCCGCTACGGACGCGCCAATGCCGCCGTGCTCGGGCACGCCCTGGCGCCGCGCCCCGACCCGCCCGGGTTCGCGGGGCGGCACGGATTCCTGTTCATCGGGTCCCTGGCCTTCGCCCACGAGCCCAACGTCGATTCCCTGGTCTGGCTTCTCGACGCGGTCTGGCCGCGCCTGCGCCGCCGGCTGCCCGAGGCCCGTTTCGACGTGGTCGGGCAGGTGGCGCCCGCCGTGGCCGAGCGTCTGGCCCGGCCGGGCGTGACCGTGCACGGCCGGGTGGCCGATCCCGGCCCGCTGTTCGATGCCACCCGTGTCTCGGTGGCCCCGACGCGCTTTGCCGCCGGCATCCCGCACAAGGTCCACGAGGCGGTCTCGCGCGGCCTGCCGGGGGTGGTCACGCCGATCCTCGCGGACCAGATCGGCTGGCCGGAGGGCACCGGCTACCGCGTGCGCGACTGGCGCGATCCGGAGGGGTTCGCCGATGCCCTGGTCCACCTCCACGAGGACCGCGCCACCTGGGAGGCCGTGCAGCGGGCCGGCCTCGAGCGCCTGCGCATCGACTGCGCGCCCGCCCCCTACGCCACCCTCCTGAGACGGCTCTGCGAGGCGCCGACATTCGCATGACCGACTCCCATAAGACCGACTCCCATAAGACCGAGCCACACACGACCGACGCCTCGCTCCGCCGGCGCGCCATCCGCCTCGTCACCGCCGCCTATCGGCGGGCCACCCTCGGCCCGGTGCCGAGGTTGTTCGATGCGGTGTTCTACGAGCGCACCTATCCGGACGTCGTCGCCTCGGGCCTCGACCCGTACCTGCATTTCGTCCGGTCGGGGGCCGCAGCCGACCGCAACCCGAGCGCGGATTTCGACACCGCCTACTACCGCGACCAGAGCGGGCCCACCGCCCTCGATCCGGTGCGGCACTACATGAGCCTCGGGGTGAAGGCCGGCTTCGATCCGAGCCCGGCCTTCAGCACGGTGGCCTATCTCGCCCGCTATCCCGACGTGGCCAGGGCCGGCGCCAACCCGCTCCTGCATTTCCGCACCGACGGGCGGGCCGAACGGCGCATCGCCAGCCCGTCCCTGGCCCGGCCGCTCAACGCGGTCTTCCTGCGCGGCGTGCCCGAGGGACGGCAGTGGGCCTATCCCAACGCCCGCATCCCGCGCTTCTGCCTGAGCCTCCTGCGCAACGCGCCGGTGGCGGCCTGCACCCAGGCGGCGGCCCGGATCTGCCTGCTCCTCACCCTCGACGGGTCCGAGGTCGATGTCCTGACGCACAATCTGGCCGCCTTCGCCGATTCCGCCCTCGACAGCCTCGCCATCGAGATCGACATGCGCCTGCGGCTGCACCCGCCCAACCCGACCCTGGCGCTCACCCTGGAATCCTGCTTCCACGGCGCCAGGGATGCCGACGGCACCACCCTCGTGCGCTACGCCGAGGCGCGGCTGTGGGACCTCGCCCCGGACATCCCCCGGCTCAAGGCCTCGTTCCCGCCCGGCTGCCTCGCCGTGCGCGAGCTGGCGTGATCCCCGCGACCTCGTCCAGGGACGCCTAGACCTTCGACAGAAGGGGCGGGAACGCGGATCGAGGTTGGGGGCCCTTTCGGCGAAGCGGCGTTCGCTCCGCTTCGGGACGAGGCCGCACGGCGTGGGATCGACGGCGGGAGGCCGTTTCCGGCGCCGAGACGCGCGCCGCCGGCACCGGCGTGTTGACCCCCCGGCCTTCCGTGCTAGTCCGGCGCGACATCCCGCCCCCGATCACGCCCTCCCAACGCCTTGGCGCCCGAGTCTCGATGACCGCTCCCCCGACCGTCCCCGCCCCGCCCGAGCGTTACAACGCCAAGGACGCCGAGCCGCGCTGGCAGGCGGCCTGGGCGCAAGCCGGGATCGACCGGACCCGCAACGACGACCCGCGCCCGACCTATTACGTGCTCGAGATGTTCCCCTACCCGTCCGGGCGCATCCACATGGGCCACGTGCGCAACTACGCCATGGGCGACGTGGTGGCCCGCTACAAACGCGCGCGGGGCTTCAACGTGCTGCACCCGATGGGCTGGGACGCCTTCGGCCTGCCGGCCGAGAACGCGGCGATGGAGCGGGGCGTGAACCCGCGCGACTGGACGCTGGCCAATATCGCCAGCATGCGCGCCCAGTTGCAGGCGATGGGCCTGTCCCTCGACTGGAGCCGCGAGATCGCCACCTGCGAGCCCGGCTATTACAAGCACCAGCAGCGCATGTTCCTCGACTTCCTCGACAAGGGGCTGGTGACGCGCCGCACGGCCAAGGTGAACTGGGACCCGGTCGATCACACGGTGCTGGCCAACGAGCAGGTGATCGACGGGCGCGGCTGGCGCTCGGGCGCGCTGGTCGAGAGCCGCGAGCTGACGCAGTGGTTCTTCAAGATCACCGACTTCGCGCAGGACCTCTACGACGCCCTCGACGGGCTGGAGCGGTGGCCCGAGAAGGTCCGGGTGATGCAGAAGAACTGGATCGGCCGCTCCGAGGGGCTGGAGGTCCGGTTCGACCTCGACGGCCGCGACGGCGGCATCCTGGTCTACACCACCCGCCCCGACACCCTGTTCGGCGCCAAATTCCTGGCGGTTGCGGCGGATCATCCGATCGCGGCGGCGGTCGCCGCCGGCGCGCCCGACTTGCAGGCGTTCATCGAGCAGTGCCGCCGCACCGGCACCGCCCAGGCCGCCATCGACACCGCCGAAAAGCTCGGGTTCGACACCGGGCTCAAGGTCCGCCACCCCCTCGACCCGTCCTGGCTGCTGCCGGTCTACGTCGCCAACTTCGTGCTGATGGACTACGGCACCGGCGCCGTGTTCGGCTGCCCGGCCCACGACCAGCGCGACCTCGACTTCGCCAACAAATACGGGCTCGGCAATACGCCGGTGGTCTGCCCCGAGGGACAGGACACCGCCAGCTTCGTGATCACCGACACGGCGTTCGACGGCGATGGCCGGATGATCAACTCGGCCTTCCTCGACGGCATGAGCACCGGCGACGCCTTCAAGGCCGTGGCCGACCGCCTCGAGGCGCAGGGCGTCGCATCGCGAAAGGTGCAGTTCCGCCTGCGCGACTGGGGCGTCTCGCGCCAGCGCTACTGGGGTTGCCCGATCCCGATCGTCCATTGCGAGGCCTGCGGCCCGGTCGGCGTGCCGGTGGCCGACCTGCCGGTGACCCTGCCCGAGGAGGTCTCGTTCGACGTGCCCGGCAACCCGCTGGAGCGCGACCACGCCTGGCGCAACGTGCCCTGCCCCCGCTGCGGCGCGGCGGCCCGGCGCGAGACCGACACCATGGACACCTTCGTCGATTCGTCCTGGTACTACGCCCGCTTCACCGCCCCCTGGCTGACGGACGCCCCCACCGACCGGGCGCAGGTCGACCGCTGGCTGCCGGTGGACCAGTACATCGGCGGCATCGAGCACGCGATCCTACACCTACTCTACGCCCGCTTCTTCATGCGGGCGATGCAGGCCACCGGCTGGTCCGGCGTGTCGGAGCCCTTCGACGGGCTGTTCACGCAAGGCATGGTCGTCCACGAGACCTACAAGGACGAGGCCGGGGCCTGGGTGCCGCCGGCCGACATCCGCTTCGAGACGCTCGACGGGGAGCGCAAGGCGTTTCACGTGAAAACATCGGCGCCGGTGGCCATCGGCGCCATCGAGAAGATGTCGAAGTCGAAGAAGAACGTGGTCGACCCCGACGACATCATCGCCAGCTATGGTGCCGACACCGCGCGCTGGTTCATGCTCTCGGATTCGCCCCCTGAGCGCGACGTGATCTGGACCGAGGACGGGGTGCAGGGCGCCGGTCGCTTCGTGCAGAAGGTCTGGCGCCTCGTCTCCCAGGCGGCCGTTATCGCGGGCGCCGCTGGCCCGGCCGACGCCATCCTGCGCAAGGCCGCCCACAAGGCCCTGGCGGCGGTGGAAGAGGATGTCGAGCGCCTGCGCTTCAACCGCTGCGTCGCCCATATCTACACCCTGGCCAACGCGCTGGAGGAAGCCCTCAAGACCGGGATCTCCCAGGCTACGGCCCGGGAGGCGGCGGGCATCCTGGTGCAGCTCGTGGCCCCGATGATGCCGCATCTGGCCGAAGAATGCTGGTCGGCGCTCGGCGGCGAGGGCCTGGCGGCGCAGGCGCCCTGGCCGGTGGTGGACCGCGCGCTGCTGGTGGAGGACGAGATCACCCTGCCCGTCCAGATCAACGGCAAGAAGCGGGCGGACGTCACCGTGCCGGCGGGCGCTGACGCCACGGCGGTCGAGGCGCTCGTGCTGGCCGCAGAGGCGGTCCTGAAGACCTTGGAGGGCCGCACGCCGCGCAAGGTCATCGTGGTGCCGGGCCGGATCGTGAACCTGGTGGTGTGACCGACCGTGATCGTCTTGGCGCCTTGCCTCTCGTTCGGCTGCCGCCCTCGTGCCGCCGCAGGGGAATCGTAAAGCTTGGGGCCTTATACGGGTGACGCGAAGCCGCCGATCGCCGTAAGACGGGGTCGCGGGACTCCAGCCGGGACGATGGCGAGCATGATGCGTGTGACGAAGCGGATGGCGGTGCGGATCGCCCTTGTCGGCGCCCTCTCCCTTTCCCTGTCGGCCTGTTTCCGCCCCCTCTACGGCCCGACCGCGTCCGGCGAGTCGATGTCGGCGCTGCTGGCCTCGATCCAGGTCGACGACATCACCATGGCCCAGGGCCAGGAGCGGATCGGGCACTACCTGCGCAGCGAGCTGATCTTCGATCTCGACGGATCGGGCACGCCCGCGCCCAAGCGCTACCGCCTGAAGATGCAGGGCAGCGAGTCGGTGCAGACCCCGATCGTCTCCTCCACCACCGGCCGGGCCGAGGCCGGCACCATCATCGGCACGGTGAAGTACGCCCTGGAGAACCTCGACGGCACCAAGATCATCACCGAGGGCGTCGCCACCGGCACCGCCACCTACGACCGCTCGATCCAGCGCTTCGCCTCGCTGCGCGCCGCCCGCGACGCCGAGATCCGGCTGGCCAAGGTGCTCTCCGAGCAGATCAAGACCCGGCTCGCCTCCGTGCTGGTGACGAAACCCTGATCCGCCGAGCCCCGCCCCTCCCATGACGATCGTCAAGGCCCACGAGGTCGAGGGCCTGATCCGGCGCGGGCTCGATCCGCGCATCGGCGTCATCCTGGTCTACGGCCCCGACACCGGCATGGTGTTCGACCGGGCCAAGCGCCTGGCCGAGGCCTTCGTGGCGGACCCGGCCGACCCCTTCGCCCTCGTCAAGATCGACGGCGACACCCTGGCGCAGGACGCCGGACGCCTCGCCGACGAGGCCGGCACGGTCGGCCTGTTCGGAGGCGCGCGCACGATCTGGGTGCGGCCGGGCAGCCGCAACTATGCGCCCGCCGTGGAGGCGGTGCTCGGCGCCCCCCTGGTCGACACCCGGGTGGTGGTGGAGGCGGGCGACCTCGCCAAGACCGCCCCGCTGCGGACCCTGTGCGAACGCTCGGCGAGGGCGCTGGCCCTGCCTTGCTACCCCGACGACGAGCGGGCGCTGGCCGAGCTCATCGACCGCACCCTGCAGGAGAGCGGCCTGCGCATCGCCCGCGAGGCCCGCGAGGTGCTGGCGGCGAGCCTCGGCGGAGACCGCCGCGCCAGCCTTGGCGAGATCGAAAAGCTCGCCCTCTACGCGCAGGGCCAGGGGCAGGTCAGCCTCGACGACGTCGAGGCGGTGGTGAGCGATGTCGCCGGCAGCGTCCTCAACACGCTGATCGATGCCGCCTTCGCCGGCCGCACCGCCGAGGTCGAGCGTGACTACCGCCGCTTCCGCCACGAGGGCATGGACCCCTCGGTGATGCTCGGCAGCGCGCTGCGCCACGCTCTCACCCTGCTCTCGACCCGGCTCGCCAACGAGGGCCAGAGTGCCGGCGCCATGGTGGCGACCTGGCGCGGTCTGCATTTCAAGCGCAAGCCCATCGTCGAGACGCAGCTCGCCCGCTGGTCGCCCCCCGCCCTGCGGCACGTCCTGCGCCTGCTCCAGGAGGCCGTGCTCGCCTGCCGGCGGTCGGATGCGGAACTGGCCCACGCCCAGGCCTCGGGCACCCTCCTGCGCATCGCGACGGAGGCGGCACGGCGCGGGTGATCGAGAGGGCCGGGGTCGGTCTCAAAAATGCCGGGCCAGGACCTCCTTCACCCGGGCCACCATCTCGTCTTCCTTCACCGAGAACTGGGCCGGCCGGGCGGCCTTCCATTCGGCGTTGCTGGCGATGTCCTGCGCCGCCTTGGCGCCCTCGATCAGATCCTTGATCTGGACCTCGCCGGCCTCGCGCTCGTTCGAGCCCTGGATGATGGCGCAGGGGCTGCCGCGCCGGTCGGCGTATTTCATCTGCGCCTTCATGCCGGAGCTGCCGAGGTAGAGCTCGGCGCGGATGCCGTCCCCCCGCAGCCGCGCGACGAGGCGCTGGTAGTCGGCGATGTTTTCGCGATCCAGCACGAGGACCACCACCGGACCGGGCTTGGGCCGGCCCTGCAGCAGCGGGCTCCCGGTGAGTTGCAACGCCGAGAACAGCCGCGAGACGCCGATGGAGAAGCCGGTGGCCGGCACCGGCTCGGACCGGAACCGCCCGACGAGCCCGTCGTAGCGCCCGCCGCCCGCCACCGAGCCGAAGCGCACGGTCTCGCCGGCCTCGTTGGTGACGGGGAAGGTCAGTTCGGCTTCGTAGACCGGGCCGGTGTAGTATTCGAGGCCGCGCACGACGGAGGGGTCGGCCCGAATGCGATCGGAGCCGTAGCCGCCGGCCTCGCACAGACGCATCATCGCGTGCAGTTCGGCGATGCCCTCGTGGCCCGTCTCCGATGTCCCCACGACGTCCTTCCACGACCCGAAGAACTGGTCCCAGAAGGCGATGCGATCGCCGCCGACATGGGGGGCCGCCTCGAACGACACGTAGGCGAGGATCCGGGCGATGCCGGCCTCGTCGAGCCCCGCGCCCTTCGTGAAATCCCCGCTCTCGTCCTTGCGGCCCGGCCCCAGTAACTGGCGCACGCCGTCCGCACCCAGCCGGTCGAGCTTGTCGATCGCCCGCAGCACCGTGAGGCGCTGGCCGGCCTTGTCGGGGCCGGCGAGCCCGATGGCCTCCATCACGCCGTCGAGCACCTTGCGGTTGTTGACCTTGACCACGTAACGGCCGGCGAGCCCGAGCCTGTCGAGCGTGTCGGCCATGAGCATGCAGATCTCGGCGTCGGCCGCCACCGACCCGGCGCCGACGATGTCGGCGTCGAACTGCATGAACTGGCGGAAGCGCCCCGGCCCCGGCTTCTCGTTGCGAAACACGTAACCGTTGCGAAAGCTCCGATAGGGTTTGGGGAGCGCGTCGAAGTTCTCGGCCACGTGCCGGGCCAGCGGCGCGGTGAGGTCGTAGCGGAGCGACAGCCAAGACTCGTCGTCGTCCTGGAACGAAAAAACGCCCTCGTTGGGGCGGTCGAGGTCGGGCAGGAACTTGCCCAGTGCCTCGGTGTACTCGATGAACGGGGTCTCCAGCGCCTCGAAGCCGTAGAGCTCGAAGCTCGCCCGGATCGTCTCCAGCATCCGCCCCTGCGCGGCGATCTCGTCGGCCCGGCGGTCGACGAGGCCCCGCGGCAGACGGGGCTTCAGGATGTCGACCTTCTTGGAATCGGCCTGGGCCATGGGTGTCGCTTCATCTGTAGAGGGGTGAAAGGCATCGGAACGGTGGTCGATCAGCCCAGCCCGCACCCCTCATCCTGAGGTGCCGCGAAGCGGCCTCTAAGGAGGGCTTCAGGGACCACGCAGCGCACTGGAAGTCTCCTTCGAGGCCCGCCGCCGCGGGCACCTCAGGATGAGGGACCGGTTCGGATCACGCGGAGTCCGACAGGTCGAAAGACGTGTTCGGCTCTATCGCGCGCCGATTGGGCGGGCAAGCGCCGCCCCGTCGTCTCTCTCCCTCTGCGGGAGAGGGAAGCGACTTCGCCGGACATGTCGCTCCCCTCGCCCGACCCGCTTCGCGGGCCACCCTCCCCCGCGGAGGGGGAAGGACGCGCGCAGTCTCGAACCGTCTGCCCCGTGAAGGAAGAATGCGATCGCCCACCGTAGGTGGGACCGCCTCAGCCCTCCGCCGAGATCTTGAACCGCCGGCACAGGTCGTCGAGCTCGGCCTCCGACTCGTAGCGGATCCGGATCTCGCCGGTGCCGGTGCCCTTGGGCTTGAGGGAGACGCGCACCCCGAGGGCCCGGGCCATCGCCACCTCCAGCGAACGGTGGGCCGATTCGGCCTCCGGCGCCTTACGCGGGCGACCCGGACGGACAGTGTCGCCCTCCTGAGTCTCGGAGGCGGCCAGGGCCTCGACGTCGCGCACCGACAGGCCTTCGGCCACGATTCGGCGGGCCACCGCCTCCGGGTCCTTGACCGAGAGCAGCGCGCGGGCATGGCCGGCGGTGATCTCGCCGGCCACCACCCGCTCCTGGATCGCCGCCGAGAGCTGGAGCAGGCGCAGGGTGTTGGCGAGGTGGCTGCGGCTCTTGCCGAGGATCTCGGCGAGTTCGGTCTGGCTGTAGCGGAACTCGCTCATCAGCCGCTCGTAGCCGGCGGCCTCCTCGATGGCGTTGAGGTCGGCGCGCTGGACGTTCTCGAGGATCGCGTATTCGAGGGAGGTGCGGTCGTCGATCTCCACCGTGACGACGGGGACTTCGTTCAGCCCGGCGCGCTGGGCCGCCCGCCAGCGGCGTTCCCCGGCCACGATCTCATAGGTGTCCGGCACGCCCGCCAGCGCCCGTACCACGATCGGCTGGATGATGCCACGCAGCTTAATCGAGGTCGCGAGTTCGTCGAGCTCGGGGTCGTTGAAGCGCCGGCGCGGATTGCGCGGATTGGGGCGCAGGAACTCCACCGCGACCTTGCGCTGCTCGTGGGACTTGCCGCCTTCGTCGCCGCCGAAATCGCCGATCAGGGCCGCGAGGCCGCGACCGAGCCGGGGCCGCACTACGTCATCCGCCATCGCCACCCGCTTCCGCTCCTCTTTACGCAACATTGTCAAACACTTAACCGATGGTCGTCAGGCCGCCTGCGGGAGCCGGCCCTCACGCTGGATGATCTCCGAGGCGAGGCGGAGGTAGGCCTGGCTGCCGGCGCATTTCAGGTCGTAGAGCAGCACCGGCTTGCCGTGGGAGGGCGCCTCGGAGACGCGCACGTTGCGGGGGATCATGGTCTCGTAGACCTTGTCGCCCATGAAGCTGCGCACGTCGGCCACCACCTGCGCCGAGAGGTTGTTGCGCGGGTCGAACATCGTGAGCACGATGCCCTGGATGGTCAGGCGCGGGTTGAGGGCGCCGCGCACCTGCTCGACGGTCCGCAACAGCTGGCTGAGCCCTTCGAGCGCGAAGAACTCGCATTGCAGCGGCACCAGCACCGCATCCGAGGCGGCCAGGGCGTTGATGGTGAGCAGGTTGAGGGAGGGCGGGCAGTCGATCAGGACGTAGGTGACGCCCTCGGTGGCGCCGGGCTCGCCGACGCTCTTGAGCACCTGGCGCAGGCGGTGCGCCCGGTCCGGTGCGCTGGCCATCTCCATCTCGAGGCCGAGCAGGTCCATCGTCGAGGGCGCCACCAGCAGGCGCGGCACGGCGGTCGCCACCACCGCATCGGCCAGCGAGGCCTCCCCGGCGAGCACATGGTAGGTCGAGACCTTGCGCGAGCGCCGGTCGATCCCGAGCCCGGTGGAGGCGTTGCCCTGCGGGTCGAGGTCGATCACCAGCACGCGCTCGCCGATGGCGGCCAGGGCCGTGCCGAGGTTGATCGCCGTCGTGGTCTTGCCGACGCCACCCTTCTGGTTGGCGAGGGCGAGGATGCGCAAGGGGCGCTCCGACGAGGTGCCGGACGGGAGAGTCGAGGAATTCGTCATGGATCCACGCGGGAGAGGGCGGTGACGCGCACGATGCGCGCGTCCGACTCGGTTCGGCTCGGCACAAGATCGTAAACGAATCTCCACTCTTGCGCGGCCTCGGTCAATTCCGCATCGACGTCACGACCCTTCGGAAACAGGCCGGTGGTGCCGGTTGTCAACAGGGGCTCGGTCCAGGCGAGCAGCTGGCGCAGCGGAGCCAGCGCGCGGGCGCAGACCACCGCCACGCCGGCATGGTCCGCGATGATGGCCTCGATCCGCGCGGCGTGGACGCGGGCCGGGGCTTTGGTGAGGCGTGCGGTCTCCTGCAGGAAGGCGCACTTGCGGGCGTTGCTCTCGACGAGATCGACCCGGAACCCGTCACGCTCGCGCCCGGCGATGGCCAGCAGCAGGCCCGGGATGCCGGCCCCGGAGCCGAGGTCGAGCCAGGTCTTCGCTTCGGGCGCGATGGCGAGCAGTTGCAGCGAGTCTGCCACGTGTCGCGTCCAGACCTCGGTGAGGGTGGCCGGGCCGACGAGGTTCTTCACGCCCTGCCAGCGCCGCAGCTGCGCCACGTAAAGGTCCAGGGCGGCCGCTGTTTCACGTGAAACACCGGCCTGTGCGACGACCCGGTCGCGGTCGGACGGGGCCATCAGGCGCCGGCCATGGCTGGGACGGAGCGCCGGGCGTGGGCGGCGAGCAGGGTCAGGGCGGCCGGCGTCACCCCCTCGATGCGGGCCGCCTGCCCAAGGGTGCCCGGCCGCACCGCTTCGAGCTTCACCCGCATCTCGTTGGAGAGGCCGGGGATGGCGGCATAGTCGAGCCGGGCCGGCAGGCTCACCTGCTCGTCGCGCCGGAACGCGGCGATGTCGGCGCGCTGCCGGTCGAGGTAGACCGCGTAGGTCGCGTCGGTGCACAACCGGTCGACGATGCGCGGCGGCACGCTCGCGAGGTCGGGCCAGACCGCGACAAGCCGCGACCAGTCGATGTCGGGATGCGACAGGAGCTGGAAGGCGCTGCGGCGGATGCCGTCCTGGTTGAGGGTGATGCCGTGGGCCCGGGCCTGCGACGGCGTCAACGCGCAGGTGTCGAGCAGGGTGCGGGCCGCCTCCAGCGTGGCCTGGCTTCGGGCGAAATGCACGGCCCGCTCGTTGCCGACGCAGCCGAACGCGAGGCCGCGCGGGGTCAGCCGTTCGTCGGCGTTGTCGACCCGGAGGGACAGCCGGTACTCCGAGCGCGAGGTGAACATGCGGTAGGGTTCGCTCACCCCATGGGTGACGAGGTCGTCGATCATCACGCCGAGGTAGGATTCGGCCCGGTCGAACACCGCCGGGGTCGATCCGCCGGCCAGGCGCGCCGCGTTGAGGCCGGCCACCAGCCCCTGCCCGGCCGCCTCCTCGTAGCCGGTGGTGCCGTTGATCTGCCCGGCCAGGAACAGGCCGGGCAGGCGCCGCGTTTGCAGGGAGGTGTCGAGTTCGCGCGGGTCGACGTAATCGTACTCGATGGCGTAGCCGGGCCGCAGGATGTCCGCCCGTTCCAGCCCCGGGATCAGCCGGATGAGGGCGTGCTGGACCTCTTCGGGCAGGGCCGTGGAGATGCCGTTGGGATAGACGGTGGGATCGTCGAGCCCCTCGGGTTCCAGAAAGATCTGGTGGCCCTCGCGGTCGCCGAAGCGCACCACCTTGTCCTCGATGGAGGGGCAATAGCGCGGGCCGCGACTGGCGATCCCGCCCGAATACATCGGCGAGCGGTGCAGGTTGGCGCGGATGAGGTCATGGACCGCCTGGGTGGTGCGGGTGATGCCGCAGGCGATCTGCGGCACCGTGATCCGCTCAGTGAGAGTGGAGAACGGCACGGGGTCCGCGTCGGCGGCCTGCATCTCCAGGCCGGCCCAATCGATGGTGCGGCCGTCGAGGCGTGGCGGCGTCCCGGTCTTGAGCCGGCCCAGACGGAACCCATGGCGCTCCAGGGTGCCGGCGAGACCTAGCGCCGGCGCCTCGCCGGCCCGTCCGGCGGGAATCTGGACCTCGCCGATGTGGATCAGCCCGCGCAGGAAGGTGCCGGTGGTGATGACGACGGCGGCGCAGGCGAGGGTGCGGCCATCCGCCAGGACGACGCCCACCACCCTCCCCGCCTCGACCGTCAGGTCGGCGACCTCGGCCTCCGTCACCGTGAGATCGGCGGTCTCGGCGATGGCCCGTTGCATCGCCGCCGCGTAGAGCTTGCGGTCGGCCTGGGTGCGCGGCCCGCGCACGGCCGGTCCCTTGCGCCGGTTGAGGAGACGAAACTGGATGCCCGACGCATCCGCGACCCGGCCCATCAGACCGTCGAGGGCATCGACCTCGCGCACGAGGTGGCCCTTACCGAGCCCGCCGATGGCCGGGTTGCACGACATCGCGCCGATGGTGGCGGCTCGATGCGTGACGAGGATCGTACGGGCACCGGTGCGCGCGGCCGCTGCGGCGGCCTCGGTGCCGGCATGGCCACCGCCCACGACAATGACATCGGCGGAATCGGAACAGTTCAGGGACATGCCGGTGAGTACGCGGCCGGGCGCGATGGCGTCAACAGACGGCCGATGTTTCACGTGAAACATCGGCCATGCGAAGCGGCCTCACTTCCCGATGCATCTTACTTCCCGATGCAGAAGCCGGCAAATAGGCGGTCGAGGATGTCTTCGACGCCGACATGACCACCGACTTCGCCAAGCGCCTTGACCGCCAGACGCAGATCCTCGGCGACGAGTTCCGGCGGTAGCGCGGCCGCCGCCAAAAGCCTGTCGAGGTGATCGCGGCAGCGGGTGAGGGCCTCGCGGTGGCGCTCGCGGGTGATCAGCGTCTCACCGCCGAGCAGCGCCGCCGTGGCCCGCTGCTGGATGGCATCGAGCAGGTCCGAGACCCCCTCCCCCGTCCGGGCCGAAACCGCGAGGCCGGTCCGATCGCCGATCCCGAGATCGCCTTTCGTCCACACGCGCAGCGCGGCCGGAGGCGCGGGCTCGAAGCCGGCGGCATCGTCGTCGGCGGCGGCGAGAAACACGACGAGGTCCGCTGTCTCGATCCGGCCTCGGGTACGCCGGATGCCTTCGGCTTCGACGGCGTCGGCGGTCTCCCGCAGGCCGGCGGTGTCCACGAGCAGCACCGGCAGGCCGCCGAGGTCGCAGCGGACCTCGATGGCATCGCGGGTGGTGCCTGGCACCTCCGACACGATGGCGACGTCGCGCCGGGCCAGCGCGTTGAGCAGGGTCGACTTGCCGGCGTTCGGGGCTCCGGCCAGCACCACGACGAAACCCTCGCGCAGGCGCTCGCCGCGGCGTCCATCCGCCAAGGCTCGGTGGATCGCATCGCGGACCGCCCTCGCCTGCCCGAACAGGGCGGCATCGAGCCCAACGTCGTCGACATCGCCCTCGTCAGAGAAGTCGAGGGCGGCCTCCGTCGAGGCGAGCAGGTCGATCGTCCGGGCACGCCAGTCCGCGACCTGGCGGCCGAGGGCGCCATCGAGCTGCCGCAGGGCCTGGCGGCGCTGACCGTCCGTCTCCGCCTCGATCAGGTCGGCGGCGGCCTCGGCCTCGGTCAGATCCATGCGGCCGTTGTAGACGGCGCGGCGGGTGAAGGCGCCGGGCTCGGCCGGCCGACAGCCCGGAATGGCGGCCAGGGCCGCCAGCACGCCGGCGCGCACCGCCAGACCGCCGTGGAGGTGGAGCTCGGCCATGTCCTCGCCGGTGAAGGTCGCCGACCCCGGCATCCAGCACACCATGGCCCGGTCGAGGACATCGCCGGCGGCATCGCGCAGCGTGCGCAGGGACAGGCGGCGAGGGGGCGGCAGGTCGCCGATCAACCCGACGAGGATGGCCGCGCTTTCAGGGCCGCTGATGCGGACGACGCAGACGGCGGCGCGGCCATAGCCGCTGGCGGGGGCGAAGATGGTGGCGTCGGCCATGGCGCGGCTTCGGTCGGAGGGATGAACCGTCAGGCTTCGTCTCCTGCCCCGATTGCCCCCTTGCGGGGAGGCGTCGGAGGCGGCGCGGCTAGGCGACCCTGTCGCGCAGGCCGGCCGAACCACCCCCACCCCCTAATCCTCCCCGGATGGGAGGGAGAGCTCCTTCGACCGGCTAACGATCTATTTTCCCTGCGAAATCGTTCAATTTCGCCAGGGATTTAGTCCATCTTACGTGTTCATCGAATCGAAGAAGTCGTTGTTGCTCTTGGTCTGGCGCAGCTTGTCCATGAGGAACTCGATGGCGTCGGTGACGCCCATCGGGTTGAGGATTCGGCGCAGCACGTAGGTCTTCTTGAGGGAATCGGGCGCCACCAGCAGCTCTTCCTTGCGGGTGCCCGAGCGGGTGATGTCGATGGCCGGGAAGATGCGCTTGTCCGAGACCTTGCGGTCCAGGATGATCTCCGAGTTGCCGGTGCCCTTGAACTCCTCGAAGATCACCTCGTCCATGCGCGAGCCGGTGTCGATGAGCGCGGTGGCGATGATCGAGAGCGAACCGCCCTCCTCGATGTTGCGGGCCGCACCGAAGAAGCGCTTGGGGCGCTGCAGCGCGTTGGCGTCGACGCCGCCGGTGAGCACCTTGCCCGACGACGGCACGACGGTGTTGTAGGCGCGGCCGAGACGGGTGATCGAATCGAGCAGGATGACCACGTCGCGGCCGTGCTCGACGAGGCGCTTGGCCTTCTCGATCACCATCTCGGCGACCTGGACGTGGCGGGTGGCCGGCTCGTCGAAGGTGGAGGCGATGACCTCGCCCTTCACCGAGCGGATCATGTCGGTGACCTCCTCCGGGCGCTCGTCGATGAGCAGCACGATGAGGTAGCACTCCGGGTGATTGATGGTGATCGACTGCGCGATGTTCTGCATCAGCACGGTCTTGCCGGTACGCGGCGGCGCCACGATCAGGGCACGCTGGCCCTTGCCGATGGGAGCGACGATGTCGATGATCCGAGGACTGAAATCCTTCTTGGGCGGAGCGTCCAGTTCGAGCTTGAAGCGCTGGGTCGGGAACAGCGGCGTCAGGTTGTCGAAGTGGACCTTGTGCTTGATCTTCTCCGGGTTCTCGAAGTTGATCGTGTTCACCTTGAGCAGCGCGAAATAGCGCTCGCCGTCCTTGGGGCCGCGGATCGGGCCCTCGACGGTGTCGCCGGTGCGTAGGCCGAAGCGGCGGATCTGGGTCGGCGAGATGTAGATGTCGTCCGGCCCCGGCAGGTAGTTCGACTCCGACGAGCGCAGGAAGCCGAACCCGTCCTGCAGCACCTCGACGGTGCCGGCGCCGATGATCTCGACCTCCTTGGCCGCCAGCTGCTTCAGGATCGAGAACATCAGCTCCTGCTTGCGCATGGTGGAGGCGTTCTCGACCTCGACCTCCTCGGCGAAGGCGATCAGGTCGGTGGGCGTCTTGGACTTGAGGTCCTGGAGCTTGACCTCGCGATGGGCGTCGAGGGCGATGACGGCGCCCTCGGCCTGCGGTTCCGCGGGAATGAGGGCATCGGTGTGTGAGGTCATGGGAATCGAGAGCCGATTGGGACGGGAAAACCCGACTGGGAGGGGACGACCGACAGAGGCTACGCGCAACACGGAAGAAGGATGGTTCGGGGAGGTGCCGAGCGCCGGTTCGGCGCGGTTCATCGGACCACTCTGGGTCCGCGCATCGCCTGCGGTGGCCTCTGGGGCTCGCGGGATACATCTCGGCATAGACAGGAGGGAGCTGTGCGTACCGCGATTCGAGCTGCCGCTCAAGTCCCCGTCAGCGTCGTTTCAGCCGGACGTACAAGGCCCCTGCCCCGCCGTGGTGGCGGGCGGCCTCCTCGAAGCCGAGGACGACGCCGCGCAACTCCGGTGCCCGCAGCCAGTGGGGAACGGAGCGGCGCAGCACGCCGCGCTCGGAAAAGGCGTCGTCGTAGGAGGGACCGCCCTTGCCGGTGACCACGAGGATGTGGGTGTGCCCGGAGGCCTGGGCCCGCATCAGGAAGCCCACCAGCGCCCCGTGGGCCTGGGCCTGGTACAGGCCGTGCAGATCGATGCGGGCGTCGACCTGGAGCGCCCCCCGGCGCAGGGCGAGACGGGTGCGCCGCTCCAGGCCGGGGGCCGGTGGCGGGATCGGCCTCGCCACCGGCGCGGGCGCCGCGGGCGGGGGCGTCGGCTTCACCGCGACGCGCTTCTGCCGCGGCTGGGGCGGGGGCGGCGCGACCTTCACCGGGGACACCGGCCGCGCCTCGGCCGGCGGGGCCTCGCCGCGAGGCGCTGTTCCCGAGACGGTCTTGCCCGGGGTCGCCTTGCCCGAGACCATTTTGCCCGAGACCATCTTGCCGTGAAGCAGCTTGCCCTGCACGGCCTTGCCCTGCAGCGGCGTGATCAGCCGGGCGACGGCGTTCCACAGGCTGGCCTCCTCGCCGGTGAGGGGACGGGGGCGGCGGGGCGGCCTCATGGCCGAGGGGACTTCGGCGGGGTGTCGGACGAGGGTCTGGGCGAAGGTTTGGGCAGGAAGACCACGAAGCCCACGGCGTCGCGCAGGTTGCCGGCGGCGACGCCCGCGGCCTCCCCGGTGCCGAGGTAGAGGTCGCCCCGCGCCGGTCCGACGATGGCCGAGCCGGTGTCGGCCGCCACCACGAGGCGGCCGGGGGCGGTTCCTCCCGGCAGCGGGCCTTCCAGCCAGAACGGCAATCCGTAGCGCCACAGGGTGGCGTCCACCGCCAGGCTGCGGCCCGGCACCAGCGGTACGCCCGCCGCGCCGGGCGGGCCGAGGCCGGGGTCGGCCACCGGGCTCAGGCGGAAGAAGATGTAGGAGGCGTTGGCGCGCATCAGCCGGCGCGCCGTCTCGGGGTTGGCCCGCAGCCAGCCGGTCCAGCGGGCGAGCGTCAACCCCTCGAGCGGCAGATGGCCCTCGGCGACGATGCGCTTGCCGATGGAGGTGTAGGGCCGGCCGTTGCGGCCGTCGTAGAGCACCCGCACGGCGCCGCCGTCGGGCAGGCGTACCCGGCCCGAGCCCTGCACCTGGAGCACGAAGAGGTCCACGGCATCGCGCAGGTACAGGAGCGGCCGGGCGCGGCCGCCCAGCGCCCCGTCCTCGATGGCGGCGCGGTCGGGGTAGGGCTCGAAGCCGTCCGCTCCGCGGCGTCCGGCGCGCAGGGCCGGGTCGAGGCCCGGCAGGGTCTCGCCGGGCTGGAGGCTGACGAGGTCGTCGGGACGGGCGAGCACCGGGGTCGGGAAGTCGGCGCTGGGCGTGAGCGAGCCCGTCAGTTCGGGCTCGAAGTAGCCGGTGAGGAAGCCGGCCTTGCGCTGCCCGCCCTGCCCGTCGGCCCGCAGGATGCGGTAGGCGTCGAAGGCCTCGGCGAAGAACGCGGCCGCGCCCTCGGGCACCACGTCCTGCGCCCTGCGGCAGGCGGCGGCGAGGGCCTCGGGGTCGCCCTGCACCGTGGCGGCGACGGGCACCGGGTCGGCGGCGCAGCTGCGGCGGAAATGGTCCAGGGCGGGTGCCGCGTCGGTGCCGGGGAAGCCCGGCAGGCTCGATGCGGCCACGGATTCGAGCACGGCATCACCGACGCGCGTCTGCGCGGCGGCGGGGGCGCAGGAGACCAGGGAGAGGACGATCCCGGCGAGGAGAGGCTGAGACGGTCCGGCCACGGGGAAGGGTCAGGCGCCCGCTTCCGTGGCGACGAGCTGCCAGTTCGGGTCGCGCCCGCCGAGCGTCCGGGCGAAGGTCCACACGTCGGGAACCTCGACCACCGCCTCGGCGCTGCCGTCCACGACCTTGCCGTCGGCATCGCGGGTGGCGGTGATCAGGTGCGACAGGAAGCGCACGGTGATCTGGGCGACGCGGTTGTTCACCTCGACGGCGACGATCTCTGCCTTGTCGAGGGAGACGAAGGTGGTCTCCAGGACGTGGCGACGGGCCTCACGCTCGGTGATCTCCCGTTCGAAACCCTCGCAGACCTCCCGCGACAGCAGCATCCGCAGGGTCTTGCGGTCGCCCTTGGCGAAGGCGATCACGATGGCCTCGTAGGCGCTGCGGGCGCCGTCGAGGAAGGCGCGCGGGTCGAAGCCCGGCTCCACCTGCAGCACCGCCTCGAGGCCGCCGGCCACCGCCGAACCGGGCTCGGCGATGCCGCGCCAGTCCCGCGGCGCGGCCGCCGCCTGGGCCGGGGGAGCCGCCCGGTCGGCGCCCGGAAGGCGGACGACGTTGTCGCCCTCCTTGCGGGCGGCGGGCGTCTGGTTGCGATCCACCGGCTTGAACGGCGAGCGTTCCGTGCCCGTCTTCTGGCCCAGCACCGAGCGCAGGCGCCAGATCACGAACACCGCAAGCGCGAGGAAGATCAGGGTCGTCGCGTCGAGAGAATCCTGCATCACCGATCCGTTCGTGGCCGTCAGCTGTTGTCCCGCGCGTGTCGCGCCCGTTCGAGATCCCGCCCCGGGATCCCGGCACCATGATCGAACCCCGACGTCCGCACCCTCGCGTGCGCCGGACCCTTCACGAAACGCTCCTCGTCCGAGGAAAGTCCCACCGACGCCGGCAGCACGGCGGGGGATGTCGTCTGTGGCTCTTAGCCGAGGCGGGCGCAAGGATCGAGCCGCAGCCCCGATCCCCGGGAACCGGCCCTGCGACCCGACCGGGGCTCCCACGCATATGGTATGGCCGGCCCGTCCGGTCCACTCTCCGGAGCGACGCGGGCGCACGGGGCGATGCCCTCGCCGCCCGGAACGGCGACCGATCCGGACATGCCTGGCCCGAATGCGACGCAGGCCCGGCTTGACGTGCCCCTCGCACCTGCGAAAAGACGCCACGACACAGTATAGGGTGTGGGACCGGTCTGCCGATGAGCAAGTTCAACGAGGAGCGCGTGCTGAGTGTCCGTCACTGGACGGACACGCTGTTCTCCTTCCGCACCACGCGCGATCCCGCCTTCCGCTTCCGCAACGGGGAGTTCGTGATGATCGGCATCGAGGTCGAGGGGCGCCCGCTCCTGCGCGCCTACAGCGTCGTCTCGGCCAATTACGAGGAGGAGCTGGAGTTCTTCTCGATCAAGGTGCCCAACGGCCCGCTCACCTCGAAGCTCCAGCACCTCAAGGTCGGCGACCCGATCATCGTCGGCAAGAAGTCCACCGGCACCCTGGTGCTCGACAACCTGATGCCCGGCCGGCACCTCTACCTCCTCGGCACCGGCACCGGGCTCGCCCCCTTCATGTCGATCATCAAGGACCCCGAGACCTATGACCGCTTCGAGAAGGTCGTGCTGGTCCACGGCTGCCGGCAGGTGCAGGAGCTCGCCTATGGCGAGACCATCACGCAGGAGCTGCCCAACCACGAATTCCTCGGCGAGACCATCGCGGCGCAGCTGATCTACTACCCCACCGTCACCCGCGAGCCGTTCCGCAACCGCGGCCGCATCACCGACCTGATGACCTCGGGCAAGCTGTTCGCCGATATCGGCCTGCCGCCGATGTCGGTGGAGACCGACCGCTTCATGCTCTGCGGCTCGCCGGACATGATCCGCGACACCCGGACGCTCCTCACCGAGGGCGGCTACGAGGAGGGCAACCACGGCGAGGCCGGGCACTACGTGATCGAGAAGGCCTTCGTCGAGAAGTGACGGCCGTCTTCGTCGCCGGTGCCGGCACCGGGATCGGCAAGACCTACCTCACCGCCGCCCTCACGCGGGGCCTGCGGGACGCGGGACGCGGCGTCCTCACGCTCAAGCCCGTCGCCAGCGGGGTCGCGCCCCTCGACGATCCGGCGTTCGCGTCGAGCGACACCGCCGTCCTGCTGGCCGCGCAAGGGTTGCCGGTGACGCCCGAGACGGTGGCGGCCTGTTCGCCCTGGCGGTTCGCGGCTCCCCTCGCCCCCGATCTCGCCGCCGCCCGCGAGGGCCGGCACCTGGCGCTGGACGACCTCGTCGCCTGGTGCCGGGGCCGGATCGCCGAGGCACCAGACGGCACCACGGTGCTGATCGAAGGGGTCGGCGGGGTGATGAGCCCGGTCACGCCCGAGGCCACCGGCCTCGACTGGCTGACGGCCCTCGACCTGCCGGCCGTCCTCGTCGCCGGCTCCTACCTCGGCGCCATCAGCCACGCCCTCACGGCGATCGAGACCCTGCGCGGGCGCGGCGTGCGCCTCGCCTGCGCGGTGGTCTGCGAGAGCGAGGAGGCGCCGGTCCCCGTGGAGACGGTGGCCGGGTCGATCGCCCGCCATGCCGGCGGCGTGCCGGTGCTGGCCCTGGCGCGCGGTGCGGCATGTCCGGCGGGGCTCCTGGCGCTGGTGTGACGGCGACAGCCAGGCGGCCCACGTCCCTGCTCGGATGTCCCGACGAGTGGCGTCGTCGCCTGCGAACGGAACGCACTTCGCTTCCTCTTCCTCTTCCCCTTCCCCTTGCGGGGCCGGGGTTGGTTCCGCGGGGCCCTGACCGAGGGTCGCCCGGCCACCCCCACCGCGAGCGCCTCCCTGCGAGGGGAAAGGGACGCCGCTCGAAAAATCGGTGACTCCGGCCCTCCGCCGCGCAGATTTTGCTCGCCGGGCGTCGTCGATCCTGCGTTGTATCCGCACGGATCGACGACGACCGGAGCGCTGCCCGTGACCGACTCCTCCTCCACCGGCGCGAAGCCTCGGCTCGCGGGTCCGGCCGTGCTGCTCGCCACCCTCGGCATCGTCTACGGCGACATCGGCACGAGCCCGCTCTACGCCTTCAAGGAGGCGGTGCGGGCGGCCTCCGGCGGGGCGCCGCCCCAGGCCGCGGCCGTCGTCGGCGCGGTCTCGCTGATCGTCTGGGCGCTGATCCTCATCGTCTCCCTCAAGTACGCGGTGCTGATCCTGCGCGCCGACAACCGCGGCGAGGGCGGCATCGTCGCGATGCTGGCGCTGCTGGGCGCCCGCCATGCCAGGCCGGGCTCCTGGCAGGGGCTGATCCTCGTCACCGGCCTCGTCGGTGCCGCCCTCCTCTACGGCGACGGCGCCATCACGCCGGCGATCTCGGTGCTGAGCGCGGTGGAGGGCCTCAAGGTCGACGCGCCGGGGCTGAGCCCCTTCGTGGTGCCGATCACCCTGGCGATCCTGGTCGGGCTGTTCCTCGTCCAGAGCAAGGGCGTGGCCTTCATCGGCCGCATCTTCGGGCCCGTCATGGTGGTGTGGTTCTCGGTGCTGGCGCTGCTCGGCATCGGCGGCATCCTGCAGTCGCCGCAGATTCTCTCCGCCCTCAACCCGATGGCCGCCATCGACTACGTCCTGCTCGCGGGCTGGAAGGTGAGCTTCCTGATGCTGGGCGCCGCCTTCCTGGCGGTCACCGGCGGCGAGGCGATGTACGCCGACCTCGGCCATTTCGGCGCCCGGCCGATCCGGATCGCGTGGTTCGGCTTCGTGCTGCCGGCCCTGACGATCAACTACGTCGGCCAGGGCGGGCTGCTGCTCGCCGAGCCCGACGCCATCGCCAACCCGTTCTACCGCCTCGCGCCGGACTGGGCGCACTACCCGCTCATCGCCCTGGCGACCGTGTCCACGGTGATCGCCTCGCAGTCGATCATCTCGGGCGTGTTCTCGCTCACCCAGCAGTCGATTCAGCTCGGCTTCCTGCCGCCGATGCGGGTGATCCACACCGCCCGCGAGGAGCGCGGCCAGATCTACGTGCCGGTGGTGAACTGGCTCCTGGCGGCGGCCACCCTGACGGCGGTGGTGGTGTTCGAATCCTCGGACGCGCTGGCGGGCGCCTACGGCATCGCGGTCTCGGCGTTGATGGCGATCACCACGCTGCTGGCCGCCCTCGTCGCCCTGCGCTGGGGCTTCAACCCGGTGGCGGTGCTGGCGGTCAACGGCTTCTTCCTCGCCATCGACGCGGTGTTCCTGGCCGCCAACGGCGTCAAGCTGTTCGAGGGCGGCTGGTTTCCCCTGGCGCTGGCCTTCGCGGTCGCCTTCCTGATGCTGACCTGGCGCAAGGGCAACGGCCTCGTGGAGGAGGCCCGGACGGTTCTACGCGAGCCCGAGCCCGCGTTCCTCGAACGCATGCGGCACGCACCGCCCATCGCCCTGCCCGGCAACGCCGCCTTCCTGTCCTCGGCCACGAGCGGGATTCCGCTCCACTTCTCGCGCTTCGTCGAGCGCAGCCACGCGCTGCATGCGCGCGTCCTCATCGTCACCGCCCGCTACGAGGAGGAGCCGGTGGTGCCGCGCTCCCGCCGGGCCGAGATCGCGGCACTGTCGCCGGAGATCGTCCGCGTCGTCCTGCGCTACGGCTTCATGGAGGAGGCCTCGATTCCCGACGGGCTGCGCTGCGCCGTGGAGAGCGGCCACCTCGACGCCGCCTTCCTCGACGACCTGACGATCTTCATCGGCCACGAGACCATCATCCCCAAGAGCGACCGCCGCGGCATGGCCCATTGGCGCGAGCACGTGTTCGCGTTCCTGCTGCGCAACGCCGAGCGCACCGGTACGCAGTTCTGCATCCCGACCCGGCAACTGGTGGAGGTCGGCACCGAAATCGAGATCTGAGGGCGGCCCACTTCGCTCTCACGCGAGCGGTCGTGCGCCCCCTTGACGGCGCCGGATCCCGAGGCGGGTGAAGCGTCGGCCCGCTCACCGGAACAGGGCGAGCAACGCCTTGCTGGCCGAATTGGCGATGCCGAGGGATTGCACGCCCAGCTGCTGCTGGGTCTGAAGCGCCTTCAGCCTCGTCGATTCCTCCTCGATGTCGGCATCGACCAGGATGCCGAGGGTGCGCTCGTTGGCCTTCATGAGCGAGCCCACGAAGGCCTTCTGCCCGTCGATCCGGGTCTTGCCGGCCCCGAGCTTCGCGCCGGCGTCCGTCACCTCGGCCAGCGCCCGCTCGACCTGCGCGATCGCGGCCTTCAGTGCGGCATCGCCCGCCGTGCCGCGCAGGGCGCCGATGTCGATGGTGTCGATCGAGGTGCCGCCCGAGAGGGAGTCGAGGATGCCTTTGCGAGCCCCGGCGACCGCATCGGTCCCACGGCCGGTTCGGTGATCCGCGGCCCCGGTCCCGAACCCCAGCGTGATGTCGGCGCCCGACGTCGTCACGGCGATGTCGTCGAGATACCAGTAGCTGGGGTCCTGGCGCGCCTCGAACGCCAGGGCTGACGTGGTGGCGCTCGCCGTCACGGTGAACTGGTAGTGCGTATAGGGTTGGGCCGGCACGTCGACGTGCGAGGCGAGTACCGTGCTGTCCCAGGAGACCTTGAACTGGTTGGGCGTCCCGCCGGCGTTGCGGAGCCAGAAATCGATGACGTAGGTCTCCCCGGGCACCGTCGCGAGGGTCCGGCTCAGGACGGCGCTGCCACCGACCGTCCCCATCGCGAGGCCCTTGGCGCCGCTGTGCGCCGTCCCGTTCGTGAAGACGAGCGACGTGTTGCCCCCGAGCGTCCAATCCGCCAGGTCGCTCTCGAAGCCGCCGTTGGCGAGGAGGTTGCCCCCGGGCCCAGGCGTCCCGACGCCGGCCCGGTCGATCGCGAGGCTCCTGGCGCCGCCCGCCGCAGTCGTCTCGAAGGTCAGGCGCCCGTCATCGTCGAGGCTGGCCCTGACATGGCCCCGCAGCACGGCGTTGGCCGCGATCCGGTTGTTGATCCCGCGCACGATGTCCGGCGCCCCGACGGCGGCGAGGTCGGGGACGGCGGCGGCCATGCTCGCCCGGTCGAGGACGATGTCCTGGGCGGCCCCACCGTCGAGGGCGATGGAAAAGCGGACGCCCTGGCCGCCGCTCAGGTCGATTTTTCCGACGAGGGCCTGGCCGGCGGTGACCCGGGCGGCGGTGGCGGCGGTCTGAACGCTGGCCGAGTTGGTGTCGTAGAGCTTGATCGCGTTCACATCGACGGTGATCTCGGAGAAGTTGATGGTGCCGT